>CAZBOB010000226.1:0-4935 GCA_964492995.1 uncultured Desulfobacteraceae bacterium
GCCAATTTTGATGGATAATTATAGATTTTCATAAAGGGTGCCTTCCTTTTTAAGGATTCAGGTATTGTGTATCATACTTCATTTGTTGGGTCTAATTTTTAATTTAAATTAAGGTTGTTTGTCAATACCCGTGGTATCCAAAGGTAGGGCAAACACATTTGAATACCAATACAGGGAGAACGCTCCGCGACGGGGTGCTTCTCTTTCCAACCGACTGAAGCTTGTGCTTACCCTGTATTCAAAGGGCTTTTTACGACTGCGATTTTTCCCGGGTGGTGTGCGTGTATTTTGTTGGAAAATTTGAATGTCTCAAAATAGCCTTTTATTTGGGTTCATACAAATTTGACATCTGTCTATGATATTTGATAGTGTTATAATTTGGTACCTGAATCTTGCATGAAAATTATTATAGGGGTCGGGGAGTTTTTCAATGGAATAGCTCCATGAATAATCAGCGACACCATCATACAAACTCATACATTAGGGTTCGTAAAGAAAGAGCAGAAAATATAGGGTTAAAGCGTTTTGAAAATAAAACTACGCCATTTCTTTTCATCAGAACTATTCATATTTTTCCTTTATCGATTCATTCTAACTTATTCATGGACATTTCGTCTTAAGATTGAGAATGAGAAAGAGTGGGTGGATTATCTGAAAAATGGTGGGGCTGTGTTGCTTTGCGTATGGCACCAACAATTTTTTTCTGCTATTCGTCATTTCCAAAATTATAAAATCTACAACCCTAGTATCATGATTAGCCAGAGTAGAGATGGAGAGATTGTCGCCAGAATGTGTAAACATAATGGCTGGAATGCGGTTCGTGGTTCTTCTTCAAGAGGCGGGAAGGAAGCTTTAAAAAAAATGATTACTAAGTTAAAAGAGACAAAACTTGCAGCTCATATTGTAGATGGACCCAAGGGGCCTTCCGGCAAGGTTAAGCCTGGTGTAATCCGTTTGGCACATGCTACCGACGCCGTGATTGTTCCTGTTTCTGTTTCTGCGGAAAAAGCATGGTATTTCAACAGCTGGGATAAATTTCTTCTACCAAAACCCTTTGCCAAGGTGAGGCTTGGTTTTGGGAAAATGATCAAATTTGATAGAACCAAAGACAAAGAGATCTTTGAAGCGCAAAGAAAGCAACTTGAAGACATTATGCTTCCTGCGTTAATGGTTTAACCTAACCCGAATATTTCATGAAAATTTTCGAAATGAACGCCTCGCACACGTGAAATATCCAGTCTAAGGGCTCACTCAATTTGTACTTCGCATGCGCAAATTTATCTCCAGCCGCTCCAGGGACAGCTTGATCACATCCTTGGCCGTGTCTGTTTTTTTCATGTAATCCTCAAAGAAGGCTTTGACCTCATCCGCTCTTTCCATACCCGCCACCGGTACAATCGAAGCGATAACCCGTTCGTAAAGCAAGGGATGGAATTTTTCGATTTCTTGGAGATTGGATACATACCAGTCCCACATTGACGCTATGGCATACGGATTTGAAGCCATGGCCACGACCGGGAAAACCTTGTTGCGGGCGGGAACCGTCTGGAGGACGTAGTTCTGGGATTTTTTGATCAGGGTTTCATCTTTAAAACACCCCAGTGCCACCAGGATATTCAAGCGTTCATGTTCGATCTCGGAAGCCCGGAAACGTCCGTCAAACCAATCAAACACCTGCGCCTCACCGGTCAGGGCAGTCACTTGCATCACGCATCTTATTAAATCCGGATGCACCGGGGCGCCGTTAAGAAGCGCAGAGAAGTGATGACCTGCAAATTCATTTATCTTGGTTGAGCCAAATAGGGCTGCCTCCCAGATGAGTTGCTCGCGCAGCAGTGACACTGTATTTTTTTCCGCTTTGCCGGGTTCATAGCCGATCTTTTCAAGGATGTCTTCGTACCAGGGCCTGGCCCACACAGAGATTTTTTCTTTATAATTGGCATCCATGACCCGGTAAAGCTCGGACAGGCTGGAGACGATACCGATTATCGGAAGGTATGCGGTTTCTTCCCTATAATGGGAAAGAAATTGAAGATAATCATTCACGGAGACGTCTCCGCGTTTGACCCATGCGTAGAGATCGTTTTGCAGCCCCCACCGGTCTTCCGTGGACAGGCTCTGATCGTTGATCCGCCGGCCGAGCGCTTCAAGATTTTTGGGGTCTTGGTATTTAACCCGGTAGAACCCGGTTTGTCGATCATTTACCTTATACGCAACCGTATCCGCCGGAATGTCAATTATTTTTTGGGTATTGTCGAAAAGGGTGGTCACTCTCCGAGACTTACCCGTGTCATAGAAAAGGCTGATGATGATCGGAATTACCCATTTTTGATCGAAATCCTTGGGCAGGTACGTAAATCTCTTTTGCTTGAGAACCAGCGTATGGCCCACTCGCGTTACTTCTACCATCGGAAATCCGGGTTGTTCAATCCAGCTTTTCATCATCGAACCTATGGGCTGGTTTGAAACGTTTTCAAAGGATTCCCAGAGGTGGTGACTGGCTGCCGACCCGTATTTGTGGGCACTGAGGTAGTCCTGCAAACCTTTTCTAAAATTGTCTTTGCCAATATACCCTTCAACCTGCCTCAAAATACTGCCGCCTTTATTGTAAATAATCGGGGCGGTACTTGTATTTATGACCACATGTTCGCCACTCGGTATTTCAATGGCGGTGGTTTCGTGCAGCGCATCACGGGACAGTGCGGATGTGGTCATGCCATGGAGAAACTGCTCCCAGGTATCCCATTTGGGGTAAAAATGGTCCACCACTCCGTATCCGAAATAGGTTGCAAAACTTTCATTCAGCCACAGATATTTCCAATCCGACGGGGTGACGAGGTTCCCGAACCACTGGTGGGCAATCTCGTGCGCGATAACCTCGCAGATTCTTTGCTGGCCGGATTTTGAGGTAATCTTCGGATAATAAAGGAGCAGGTTCTCTCGAAACGTGATGGCCCCCCAATTTTCCATGGCACCGAAAGCAAAATCCGGGATGGCAATCAAATCCAGTTTTGCTAAAGGATAGGAAATCCCGTAATATTCCTCGCTAAACTCAAGCGCTTTTCGACCGAATTTGAGGCCCAAGGGTGCGTATTTTTTCTTTGCCGGCAGGGTAACCACGCGCACGCGAGGATCGTTTTGATCTATAACGGATTGGAATTCACCCACCCCAAAAAAAACCAAATAAGTGGACATTTTCGGAGTACGGTCAAATGTAACCCGTTTTTTTCCATTGTCCAAAATGGTTTCAGATTTGATCGGGCTATTTGAAATGGCTACAAGATTTTTCTCAACATCCATTTCAATATCAAACGTCGCCTTTTTCGCAGGGTGATCCATGCACGGGAAGGCCCGCCGGGCATCGCTTTCTTCAAACTGGGTCACGGCGATATACTTTTGTTTTTTTCGACTCATATAGCCGCTACGGTAAAAGCCGGCCATCTTATCATTGATATGCCCCTGATAGTCTATCCGAACCGTAATATTACCGGTCATTGCTTCCGGTAGAAGGATGCGCAGTTCTTCTTTTTGGGTATTTACTAAAAAAGGACTCTCAACACACTTGTTTTTCTCCAGAACGTTGCAGCTCCAGATTGCGATTTCCAGAATGTTCAGAGGTATCTCTTTAACCAAATTTGGAGCATCCAATAAAATTTCGGCGCATGCAGCGAATGTGAAATTCACCAAATCGGGTTGGAGGCGGATTTTATAATTTAACGGCGTAGTTTCCTGCATATGTCCTCCTTATTTTTTTTCATGGATTAACGCGGCAATTTCAGGTAGTATGTTTATCATAAAATAATTTTATTAAAAAGCAAGTTTTCAACGGACTAGAATCCACAGAAAATAAGACCATGGGCGGACGATTTGGAAAATATGGGGATGTCAAACGCAAAGCCAACATCCGTCGAAGTGAGCGTATAAAGAGGGAAATCTCCACACAAAAGAAATCCGACCGTCAGAATCGTCGATTTCGTAAAAAGCGAAATAGGCGACCCGTTTAACAAAATCCGATCCACTTCGGAGAATTTCCATGTCCCAAAAAACACCGCAGGGCCTTTATGACGTGAAACAATACAGGGAACACACACGGGTGTTCCGGGACCGGGTCCATGCCGGAGAAGTGCTGGCCCGTATGCTCCATCCTTTTCGGCAAGATGCGCACCTGGTTTTGGGAATTCCGGCGGGCGGGGTGCCGGTGGGTGTTGTGGTGGCCCAAACCCTCCACCTCCGGTTCGATGTAGCGGTGGTCAGTAAAATTACCCTTCCCTGGAATACCGAGGCCGGCTATGGGGCGGTGGCTTTTGACGGAACCGTTCGGCTTAACAGCGCTTTGATGGCTCGAATCGGACTTTCCGAGTCACAGATACGAGCCGGCATTGAAGAAACGACTGCTAAAGTCAACCGGCGGATGGAAAAACTCCGAAAAAAACATCGGTTTCCGGATCTATCCGGACAGGCCTCTATCCTTGTGGATGACGGACTTGCTTCCGGATTCACCCTGCGCGTTGCCGTGGAAGCGCTGAAAAAGGCCGGAGCCAAGCATATCATCGTGGCCGTGCCTACCGCACATAAAGAATCGCTGGATGCCATGGTATCTCAAGTGGATGCCGTATTTTGCCCCAATATCCGCAGCGGACTGAGATATGCGGTTGCCGATGCCTATGAGAGGTGGACGGATGTGGATGAATCCGAGGTGCTGAAAATCCTCGAACGAGTGTGGAAGACGTCCCCGCAAAAAACACCTGTCCGTTGATATCAGTGTTTCTTTATCTTTCCGATATTTTTACACATTGTTAAAATTATTGACACCTCTGAAATCCATTCATGAGATTTTCATTTGATAACCCTCTGTAAAAGCAAATAATTTTACAAATTACTATCATGGCACATTTTTTGCTTTTTAAAGTTATTTATCCAATGAAAACATGGGAT
>CAZBOB010000227.1:0-2353 GCA_964492995.1 uncultured Desulfobacteraceae bacterium
TGAGGCATATGCCTTTGAAATAGATACACCCAAAGCCAGGGCATATTATGATAGCCTTGTCCAATTGAAAGATAAGTTTAATATTAATTCCAAAATATCGATTGACCTTCTCGTGAATGGGGGAGGTATTATTAAGCCAGCCGAGTTTGGTTTTGATATGGAAGCATGCTGGCCTGTTTTTGAAGATTGTATTAATGAAGCTTTAGACAACCTTATCGCCATGCGAAAAAAGGAAGGAGATTTTCTTGAGGCAGATATTGCCGCCCGGCTTGACGGTATAGAAGAAAGTGTTGACCAAATTCAGAAAGAATCGAGGGACCTTTTATCTCATTACCAGCAGCGTCTTAAGGACCGTATCGCTGCTTTAACAAAAGGGATTATAGAGATAGATCCTGATCGGATAATACAGGAAGCGGCTTTTCTGGCTGACAGAAGTGATATTTCCGAGGAAATTGTAAGGGCTGCAAGCCACATCAAACAGTTTCGAACAATTATGAATTCAGAAGAACCTGCCGGCCGAAAACTTAATTTTTTGATGCAGGAGCTTAACCGTGAATTCAACACTATGGGATCTAAAACGGACAATGCGAATGTATCCCATATTATCGTTGCGGTAAAGGCCGATCTTGAAAAAATAAGAGAGCAGTTGCAGAATGTAGAATAATATGGTGGGGATTAGTTCCGGTTTATCCGGGTTAGGGGGAGGTATATGGATCAGAATCTTTTGAATATCGGTTTTGGAAATACAGTGGTTGCCGAACGGGTTGTTGCTATCGTGTCTCCCAATCCAGCTCCTATGAAACGTCTTAAAGATGAAGCCAAAGATGAAAAACGTTTGATAGATGCAACGCATGGCCGCAGAACCCGTTCTATCATTGTTATGGACAGTAATCATATCGTTCTTTCCGCCATACAGGCCGAAACAATATCCCAGCGCTATTCAACACTCAAGGCTTCGAAATAATCGATCATGAATGAACAGGAAAGCAGACCATCCGGTTCGAATCCCCAAGAGACAAATGGTCAACAGGGTCGTCTTTTTATCATTTCCGCGCCGTCTGGAGGCGGCAAGACAACGCTTTCCAAAGCCCTGGTTAACCGGTTTAACGATATTCTTTATTCGGTTTCGTACACAACAAGACCACCTCGCAAAGGTGAACTAGACGGCGTCGATTACTATTTTATCCAAAAAAAAGATTTTGAAAAAAGGATAGAAAGCGGCCATTGGGCTGAATGGGCGGAGGTCCACGGCAATTATTATGGTACCTCGGCTGGATTTCTGGACAAGGGTCTGGCTTCCGGGCGTGACATTCTCCTTGATATCGATGTCCAGGGGACCCTCCAGATACTTGAGAATTATCCCGACAGTGTCACGATTTTTATCATGCCCCCGTCACTGGAAACGCTTAGAAAACGCCTGGAAATGAGAAGAACCGAAAGCAGGGGAACAATTAAAAGACGCCTTTTAACTGCGGAAAAGGAGATGGCCCAAAAAGGTCTTTACCGTTATGTTATCGTTAATGATCAACTATCTGTATCAATTGAAAAACTTATAGCCATTATCGAGAAATATCATTATAAAGAGAAAATGATCAGCTGAAGGATAATCGTGAGAAAAGAGATACTTTTTGGAATCAATTCTGTTCTTGAAGCCTTAAAAGCCGGTCGTAGAGATTTTTTTGCAGTCTATATTGCAAAAAAAAAGATCTCACAACGTTTAAAAAGGGTATTGACACTTGCTGAAGGGAAAAAAATTCCTGTGGAACGGGTGGAACCTTCACAGTTAAAATCTCTGACCGGAACGGATCAACACCAGGGCATCGGAGCCCGGACAAGTCGTTTCCCGCTATCCGGAATTTCTGATATTATCGACAATATCCGGCCGGATGATACAAATCCTTTACTGTTGCTGATTGACAATGTCATGGATCCTCATAACCTTGGCGCTCTGGTTAGAACAGCAATCTGTGTGGGCGTTAACGGTATAATCATTCCAAAGGACAGATCTGTTTCTCCCACACCTGCAGTATCTAGAGCATCAGCAGGAGCCCTGGAACATATCCATCTTGTAAGGGTAACAAACATGGTAAACACAATCGAGGCGTTGAAGGAAAAAGGATGGTGGATTGCCGGAATGGAAAAAGCATCGGACAGATCAATTTTTTTGAGTGATTTGACAGGTCATGTTGCAATTGTTATTGGTGGGGAGGAAAAAGGGATTCGACCCCTGGTAAAAAAGCATTGCGATTTTTTGATGTCCATTCCTCAATTAGGGCCGGTAAATTCCCTGAATGCTTCTGTGGCAGGAGCGGTTGCAATGTATGAGGCTTTCAGACAGCGACATTTATCTTGA
>CAZBOB010000227.1:2453-4933 GCA_964492995.1 uncultured Desulfobacteraceae bacterium
AAGCCCTTTTCCCGACGCGGTGTCTGGTGTGCGGATCTTTTTTTCATTCCGAGCAGCAACACATATGCGATTTAAAACCAGGGGCTACGGATGCAGACAGTTCAAACATTGCGCAGAAATTTATTGAAGAAATAGATTTAACTTCCGCCCATGATAATTATTATTTGGGCAATATCCCTAAAGTCTTTGACAAATTGATGGCCCCTTTTTTGTGTCCGACCTGCACATCAGGATTTTTGCCGGTTGAATCCCCCAAATGTCCCAGATGCGGTATGATGTTTAAAAGCAGGCAAGGGGAGGATCACCTCTGCGGAGAGTGCCTCGATTCACCAAAGGGATTCCAAATAGCCCGATCAGCAGGGATTTATAAATATACACTTATGGCGGTCATACATTGTTTTAAGTATAAAGGAAAAATTCAACTGTCACGACCTCTCGGGACCCTTCTTTTTGCTGCCTTCGTCAGTTTTTGGGATAAAATGAATATAGATCTGATCGTGCCGGTTCCGCTACATTCAAAAAAGCTGAAAATGCGGGGTTTCAACCCGTCATTTCTTCTGGTAAAGGACTGGGTGCGCATTGCAAAGTTTTTAAATGTCAGATTGCCGGATATACCGGTTGACATAAATGTTCTTGCAAGGAGAAGATGGACGGAACCCCAAACCGGTTTAGGGCGCAAGGAACGTTTGGCAAATATTAAGAATGCCTTCAATATAAGCAATGGTTCGAAAATAACCGGTAAAAGAATATTGCTTGTGGATGATGTGTATACCACCGGAGCAACTGTAAATGAATGTGCAAAGGTTCTATTGAAGGACGGGGCTGGGCGTGTAGATGTGCTAACACTGGCACGGGCTGTGTGATTGCATGTGTAACTTCTCAATAAGTTGTGATATATTAAATGGTGATATTGAGCCGCCAACTGATAATAAAATGAAAAATGTCTGGAACTCAAACATAAGTGAGTCTAAAGAAAAAACAGGTGCCAATCCTTTAATATCAATTGGTTAAACGCAACATCATATATTTTAAAAGATGAATGATCTTAACCGTTGTTTTTTCTTAAGGCTCACTAATATTCTCAAACAGCCAGACCTTTTACATTTTATCACCAGTTAGCTCCATAATGTGCTGAGATGTTACAAATATGTTATCAAAAATATTAAAATTACAAGACTTAATAAAAGTTGTAGATGACCTGCGTAAGTCAGGGAAAAAGGTTGTTTTTACGAACGGATGTTTTGATATTCTGCATGTGGGTCACGTGCGTTATCTTGCCGCTGCCAGATCCCAAGGGCATGTTCTGGTGGTGGGATTAAATTCCGATGAGTCGGTAAGATCCATTAAGCCCGAAAACAGGCCGATCATGAACCAGAACCAGAGGGCTGAAGTTTTGGCCGCTTTGGAGTGTGTAGATTATATTACGGTTTTTAATGAACCGGATCCCTTAAAAATTATAAAGGAATTAAAGCCTGATGTACTTGTAAAGGGAGCTGACTGGATTGAAGAGGAGATTATAGGGGCTGATATTGTAAAAGCAAATGGCGGCAAAGTGGTCAGGGTTCCGGTGGTCCCCGAAATTTCGACTTCGCGAATCATCCAAAGAATCGCTAAGCGTTATCAACCCGAGGATGGGGGCTGAGGAAATTCACGGCATGATAATAACGCACAGAAATGGTGTTTCGTTCTTAGAATTTGAAAAACTTGCGAAGCTCTCCTGTATCAAGCATGGAATTTTTACGAGAAATACCGGTGTAAGCACCGGTCCTTTTCGAAGCTTAAATATCAGTTTCGGTGTTGGTGATGATGATCGGAATGTCAGGCGGAACAGGGAAATAATATCAAAATGTCTCAACGAAGAAGACCTTGTTTTTGCGGATCAGGTTCACGGAAGCAGAGTCATGGTATTTTCGAAAGATAATAATAACTCTATCACGTTTGATTCTGATCTTTGCGATGAAGTTGAACCGTCGGAAATTTTAAGCAAGCAGATTGGCGTGTCTAATCCGGATTCCGAACACAAAAATGTGGGGGATGCTCTGGTTACGAATATACGAAAAAAGATTCTTGTAATACAGGTGGCCGACTGTCAATCGGTAATTATGTATGATCCTGTTCAAAAAGTTGTGGCAAATGTTCATTCGGGATGGCTCGGAAGTATAAATAACATCATAGGCCTCACAATAAAGGTAATGAAAGAAAGCTTTGGTTGCTGTGCCAGTGATATTGTTGCGGGGATCGGTGTGTCTCTGGGGCCATGCTGTGCCGAGTTCGTGAACTACGAAAAAGAGATCCCAAAGAAATACTGGAAGTACAAGGATGATAACGACCATTTTGATTTTTGGTCATTAAGCTGTGATCAGCTTTGCCAGGCAGGGGTTTTGATCGATAACGTGAATTTAAGCCGATTATGTACAAAATGCAATCCAGACCGATTTTTTTCATTTCGCGGAGAGGGGGCTACCGGAAGGTTTGCATCC
>CAZBOB010000228.1:0-4916 GCA_964492995.1 uncultured Desulfobacteraceae bacterium
TCAAAAGATCTTTTACTTTTTCAATATATTCTTCTACTAATTGCTTTTCGTAAGTCCAAAAAAATTTAGCAATTAATAGTGAAGTTACAGCTAAAGTTAGCAGAACTCCATATAATGTAACTCCTGGTTTGATTGATTGAAGCCAAGCCTCGTAATTCATTTTTTTTTTGAGTCCTTGTTTATTAGCTAATTCTTAAATAATCCTTTATTTCTGATTCAGTAGTAAATTCAGGATGCTTTTTATAGATATATCTCAAAAATTGCTTTAAATTCATTCTATTATATTTGCGCTTGACTCGAATTATTTTGTTTTTTTCGTTATTGGATAGGCGATTCCATATTTCGAGAGCTTTTAGTTTTCCAGATTCTGTTAGACTAAACACTTCACACTCTTCGTTTCGTGGTAAAGAATTTTTCTGGTATTTGTCAAGGACCATAGCGCTAAAGAGTTCATTATTATGTTCGGAGTCTATTATTGAACACTGGGTAGGGGTTCCCTTATCGAGAAGACCTAAAGATTCTAAAAAATCTACCTCATCGTATATCTCGTTCGTCCATGGTCCCATCCTGAAAGGAACAAAGTTAAAATCATCCTTCTCAGGAACATTTTCAAGAAAACCTTCTTCCGTTTTTAGTAAAAACAGAAGTTTTTCAAGGCGCGTGATTCCTTCAATTGAAGTTGAATATTGCTCTGGAGAAGAATCTTTCTCACCAGCAAGTAGTAATAAAAGAATTAATTCAGCTTTATTTTTTACGCCTCTTTCCATCATAACCTCCTTAATTACTATGTGTTTTACATAAAGTCACGGAATTTTTTATTTTAGCTCTCTGCAAATCCATATCACCTTTCCAATTATCCGAACAGAGTTCATTTCGTGACGATGAAAATAGATTGGATTGTAGTTTTTATTATCAGAAACTAAAACAAGCTTATCAGGTCTTTTTTCCAATCTTTTTACCATTATGGTATCATCAAGACCAACTGCATAAATAGCTCCTGCCAATATTTCTCTTTGTTCCATGTCTATAAGAACAGTATCTCCATCTTTCAATTCAGGTTCCATGCTGTTTCCGAAAATATCAATCAGAACCATGTTTTCATGATTTCCCTTTTTTATTAACCAATCACTTCTAAATGAATAATACCCTTCAACTTCCGATCCTAATTCATAAGAACCCCCACCTGCGGACAGTCTTGCCTTTACCTTGCGGATTTTCTGAAATAAATGATTTGAGTTGTTAATATGAATTAATTTTTGTGGACCAGTTCCTTTTTCAAGCCACGCAGGATTTAAACCAAATTCCTTAGACAACTCTAATATCCATTTTTTAGGTATCGATTCGTTTTTTTTCGCTTGAGTTATTGCGGAACGGCTAATTCCTAAATAATTAGCCAAATCAGCCTGAGAAGATATTGGCGTAATTTCACAAATTCTTTGAAAAAATTTTTTAAAACTTGAATTAAGCATCGTTTATTAATGTCAATATTTATTTTCAGTATAATTAATATAACATAAACAAAAAAGTTAATTTTTGTCAATATTTTTTAGTGAAATCTAAATTTAGCTCTTAATAAATTAATCAACTTTATTTTTGAGCTCCTGATAATAACAGTATCTCGGTTACGCCGGTCAGATCTTTCAAATCCTTTTTTCGTTCCTTTCGGGATCTTAAGACTTTTCAATGTAAAATAGAGACGGTCTGCGGCTGAAGGTTCTTGCCGCTGCGAGACAACAATTTTGGGGGTACCCCCCGTTCAAGGGGTACCCCTTTGTCAACAAATTGACAAGTGCCAAAAAATCAAAATATACATATCAGCTCCAAAGCCTACAAACAACAAGCCTTGTGGACTTTTAATCCTTCGCGTCAATCTATATACAAGTGTATTCAATGGTTTATAAACAGGGTGAGATAGAGTTGTGCTTGCTTTTTGAGGTAAATAGGAGTCTTTGTGAGGCTAAAATTATTCAAATTTGAGGCTCAATACTTTTAGCAATTGTCTCTAAATCTTTTTGTCTGTTAGACATGGCTTCGCTGATTTGTTGTTTGTATTTTTCACTAGATACCTCTGACGCGCCTGGTGCTGACACGTCAGACTTAATACGTCTTATGGCTTCCGAGCAGGAGTGTATGCGGTTTTCGAAGCGGAAATCGTCGAGTCGTTTCATAAGATCAGAATCAACAGCATTCAGTTATCGAAAGTCCACCAGGGTATAGTATTGTTGAATTTTACACCTACCCCCTTTGGGTTGACCCGCACAATTTTACCGTCAGTTCTTATAGGGGTTTCAAAACCGGTATTAAAAAGAGTTATAACAAGGTCTTCGTCAAGAGGTAGATTGGTTTTAGTTTCAATAAATGCTCCTCCAATACTTACGTCTTTAGTTAAATCTCTAAAGTTGAGATTATTAGTTTCACAGATTGCACAGATAGAAACAGGTTTCCTAGAATATTTCCTTTTGTCTTTGGGTTTGGATTGTTGGTTGTCATCAAATTTGGATTGCCACTTCTCCAAACCTGTAAGGAGCTTTCGCTTTTGTGCTTCTGGCATAGTAGAAATGATTTGAAATATTCGAGCTTGGACTTCAGTGATGCTTGGTTTATTATCGTTATTTTCCATCGGCTTTCCTTTCGTACTTTTTAAGAAGGTCTCGAATGGCCTCTTCAGTAAGATCAGAAATAAGTTTCTCAGCATCGATACCAAGATGCTTCAACTCTTTTAAAATAGCGGGGTCAATTCTTGTCGCGAACATCTTTTTATCACTCATGAAATGTCTATAACAAAAAAATATCATGTTTGCAAAGGAAATAGTTTGACAAATAGTAAGATTACATGTTAACAATATAACAATTAATCAAAATAACCCGAAACCAAGATAAAATGGTAAAACAATTGTCAAATATAAGGCTTGAAGTTTCCTGTATCGGTAACGGGCAGGCGGTTTATTATCTTGGACCGGGGAGAACTTCAGGCCCTTTTGTTTTAAAAGGGGGCTCTGAGATTTTACATGTTCAACGATCTTGGCTTGACGTATTGAGTAGCTTTACGGCCAGGGACAGGCCTTTGGGCCTGTATTGCACAAACAAAAAGCCCCCGGCAGAATTACCAGGGGCCTATAGAGGAGGAAGACAAAAAAGCTATATTTATTTTTTGCCTATAACCGATAATAATACCACATTGTGGGAAGTCAAGGCATTCTAAAAAAAGAACACGGGCTAGGCGCGTACGGCTGAAAAGGTCTTTCCTGGACCCTGCCCGTGAATAAACAACAGGGGAAAGTGAGGGACTTATGGGAAGCATTTACAAAAGAGGCAAGGTTTATTGGATTCAGTATTACAGGAACGGGAAACCTTACCGGGAATCTGTAAAGAGTAAAAAAGAATCCGATGCAAAGCGTTTACTGAAAAAGCGTGAGGGCGAAATTTCAGAGGGCAAACTTCCGGGTATTTATTTTGACCGGGTTAAGTTTGATGAACTGTCAGAGGATTTTCTCAGGGACTATCGTATTAACCAGAGAAAGTCACTTGATAGGGCTGAGAGAAGCGTAGGACACCTTAAACGATACTTTGAAGGGTATAGGGTGCCTGATATTAATTCACCTAAAATAGAAGGTTATATTGAAAGACGGTTGGAGGAAGGCGCTGCAAACGCTACCATTAACATGGAACTGTCTGCATTAAAACGGATGCTGAATATCGGAGCCAGGCAGACTCCACCAAAAGTTGATAGAGTGCCTTATATCCCCATGCTGAAGGAAAATAACACTCGCAAGGGATTCTTTGAGCATGCCGAATTTGTGGCATTAAGGGATGAATTGCCGGACTATCTTAAAGACTTTGTCACGTTTGCCTATAAGACAGGTTGGCGAATGTCAGAGATAACAGGCTTAACATGGAGCCAGGTTGACCGTGATAATGGTATTGTCAGGCTCGAACCGGGTGAGACCAAAAATGATGATGGCTGGACGGTCTATCTTGATGAGGAATTACAAGAGGTGTTTAACGGGCAATTGGAAGCAAGGAAAAAAAGCCGGAAGCTAACCCCGTATGTTTTTCCGGGCAATAACGGTGATGAACAGATAAAGGATTTCAGGGGATCATGGAACAACGCCTGCAAGGATGCCAATATCGGGAAAAAGCTATTCCATGACTTTCGTAGGACCGCTGTTCGCAATATGGTTAGGGCGGGTATTCCTGAAGCTATTGCCATGAAGATTTCAGGTCATAAGACAAGATCCCTATTTGACAGATACAATATCGTAAATGATGCAGACTTTCAGCTTGCGGCACAAAAACAGGAGCTATATTTACAGACACAAAAAGACACAGTTTCAAGCACAGTTCACAAATTGAACGAAAAGGCTGTTAAATAGCATAATGGTAAAGTCAAGTATGATAAGCATTTCCCGCAATATACCTTCCTTAAGCACCACTAAAAAAAGGCTTAGCAAAATAACGCTTGCTAAACCCCTCATTTTCCTGGTGCCGGAGGAGAGAATCGAACTCTCATGGGCATAAAGCCCGCGGGATTTTGAGTCCCGTGCGTCTACCAATTTCACCACTCCGGCATTTAACTAGTGTCCATCCATAAATGGTCTTTTTGCCCAATCTCTGCGTTATGTTCAAAAAATAATCCTCGGAATATTAAACATATGCCTGTGGTTATTTTTTTCACATGCCTTGATCTTAAACAAAAATCCTCAGTTATGGATGGATACTAACTATAAAAAAGAAAGTTGTAGAAATTTTATTATACAAATGCTCTGCAAATTTAAAAATTACCATAAATTATTTTGCATTTGAAAACAAGACAATTTCAAATCATCGCGAAAAAAAGTTGTTTCAGCACCGGAAAAGTAGGCATTCTGTTTTTGGGGTCCGGATATTCTATGCAAAGCAGAAAATAAGGGTCGGAA
>CAZBOB010000229.1:0-4887 GCA_964492995.1 uncultured Desulfobacteraceae bacterium
AGTTGACGATATTCAAATGTGCCGAAGTGGTGGAATTTGGTAGACACGCTATCTTGAGGGGGTAGTGGGTAACCCCGTGCCGGTTCAAGTCCGGCCTTCGGCACCACAATTTATATATTTAACCTGAACTATGAATGATTTCTTTGACCACTTCCTCTATTTGGTTGGTATCCATAATTTCCAGATCCAAGAATAACTCTCCAACAAGCCGGTGGGTCCCATTTTCAATATCTTCCCGGACCTGAGTCGTGATTACATGTATCAGATCTTCCTGAGTGATAAACCCTTTTTCAATTGCAATGATTCCAAAGCGTTTTTCATAATGCGCAGTCTTTTTAGTTTCATCTAACATGATATGATACCTATTTGTGGAGCATTAAATTGATTTCTTTCCTAAATCCGCTCTTAAAAAGCAAGTTCTTATCAAATCAAACACAACTTTACCTTGCCTTTCACCACATAGATAATATCATTGGGGTTTTCATGTAAGTGCTTTTCCAGCTCTGTTCCTACAGTCAGATGCACCAGCATGCATATGATATCAGCGTTCTCATCCCTGTTGGACAGGACCTATCCTACTTTCGCGTTTTCCAACTGAGGGTGGGGTTCCCACTTGATCTCATCGGGTTGTACAACCTTGCTTTTTCCATGGGCCGACCTCCCCTAGAACTTGGCGCCGCTCTTGACACCCTTGGCCTTAAGCACATCCTCCCGATAGGCCTTGTAAGCCGTATTCTTGATGTCTTCGTCGTGGGCCCAGATTTTAAGGGCCCGGGTTGATACATTGGCATTGACGCAAAAGCCCTCTTGCGGACCCCGGTCACAGCCCCAGTATATATAGTTACCGTGATGCTTCGATGGCTTGCCGTAGCGCTTGATCATGGCCGCTTTCACATCATCCACCTCCATGTCCTCTTTCTGCTCAAACTGGATCATGTATATGCGTCCGTCGACGGTAGCCTCGAAATGAATATATACAGGGGCTTCTCTGATGCTCCCTTTATAGTTCCTTATTACGTCTGGACCGGGACTACTTTTACCTTGCTGCCATATCCAGTCTTTGTGTTCTATTTTGGTCTTTTTATGATATCCGTAAGCCTCAAGGGTGAAAAAACGACTCTTTTGTGTATTCATATCTCCCCCGAGTTGAAGCCCGGAAACCACAAACTTGCTGCGGTCATATGTCGGCTTCTTTGCCACTTTGACCTCGGCACCAGGCACCTTGTCGCGACACTTCTCCCACTTGTCTTTGCGAAGGCCCACGAAGTGCGGCTTGTCGTGACGGAAATTGTGGATCGACTTGACCTGATAGCCACATTCTTTCTGGCAAGCCGCATCGTCACCACACTTGGCCAGCATCGCCTTCAAGCTGGCCACCACCTCTTCATGGTTTCGGAAGTCGGGAACACCCTTTTCTCCAGCATCGGCAGAGGTCGTCAAATCTGCATCTCGATGGGCCTCGAAACAAGGCTGCCAGCGCTGTTTCAATATGCTTGGATCCCCATCAGGATTGGCTTTAAGAAAGTTTTTCAGGGTTTTAATGGCATAGCCGCACTTTACCATGCAGTCTTTGCAACCAGACTTGCCACACTCATCAATTTTAGCCCGAATGTCTTTTAAAACTTCGTTGGGATTATTAAAGTCCGGTTTGTCTCCACACCACGCCAGAGGCGCTATAACACAAAGAGAAGTTACAAATACCGTCATCCAGATACAGATACCTTTCATGGGATCTACCTCCTTTTTGCTTCAACCCGATTAAACCGGTTGAATCCTGTTAATAAAACATTTCCGATTTGCCTTATAACCATATTGCATAATAACAAAAAAAATAAAAGTCAACTATAGCCGCCCATATCCAACAGGGGGCGAATCCGGGTTACGTCAAAGGTCACTGCCGCCTGCATCATATTGGCTGCATCCTGGTTGACATGTTTTGCAATCGGGAGATATTCGTAATGTGCCAAAAACACCCTCAATAAAATTTATCGCGTACAGGGGGATATATCCCTTTGTACCCCTGAATAATCAAATATTCAAATAATCCAATGATCCATCATTATCTTCGGAAACGCACCGCAAAAACCCGGTTGCTGCTGGAGGTGCCTCGGATACCCCAGCGCTCGTCGCCGAAGTAGAAGCTGAAGACCCAGGCCGACGACGAACCCTTGATTTCACCAGACCATACCCACCATCCGGTTGTTTTTAACAGAGGCGTCATGTTGCGTTTCCCTGCTCCCTTCTTATATAAGCTATTAAGCTCCTTTCTCGTCGGCATACGCCAACCGCCGCCGGCAACGGTAAGATTTTCAACCCAGCTTTTAGCCTCGTTCCAATTTGTACCCCTATCAGGCCCGACATACCATTCGAGCCTCGTATTCTTGTCGTAAACAACTTTACTTCGATATTTAATGAATTGTTTATCACGGTCAATAACTTTGGGTTTTGATACATCAGGACTGATTGATGCATACTTCGGAGGTTCATCAACTGGTTCGTGTGATTTTTTTGATGGAAGTTCTACAACAGCTATCCCTCTCTTTAGATTAAAATAGAAATCTCCTGTTAAAGATGAAGACTCCCATGGCACTTGACGCGCCCCTGAATCCTTCATAACTTCTATACGGACATTTTTAAGGACTCTTTCAATGGTAAGTCCTGGTGTCATCATATGTTTCAATAGTTTAGAGGTATATAAGCCATTCCGACCGACTCCATCAGCAGCAATAGAACCTGGTGCTGTAGAAAATGCTAAAATTGAGCCTGTCGGCGCATCCATTTTTGCGAGTCCTTTTTCGCTTGATCTGAAACTACGGGCATAAGGATTATCCCTGCAAGCATCAAGGATAATAATATTCATACCATTCTTCGCATCTTCCATCTGCCCAAGCACCCTACCAGCAGAAACCGCTTCGTATTTTATCTCGGATTCAGTTTCAATATTAGCATCAATGGGGATCAAATAATTACGCCCTTGAACCTGCATACCATGACCAGCGAAATAAAACAGGCCGATGCCACCTGATCGCAACTTTTTACCAAAAGCACGAATGGAGTCCTCCATAACTCTTTGGTCAGCGTTAATTTCTAACTCTACCGAGAAACCTAGTTTTCTGAGGGCATCTGCCACATTATTGGCGTCATTCAAAGGATTGGCAAGAGGAGATGATTTGTACGCACCATTTCCTATCACTAATGCAATCCGACTTTCCTGGGAAGATTTAGCTGAAATTTGAGTTAAAAAGACAAGTAAGATCGGTATAATCAATAAACGGAAAACAATTGATTTCGTTTTATCTGCCTCCGCTATTTTACAAATTATGCTAATCGAAAATACACGATTCCGTGCCTGAAGATTCAATTTCCGAAAAGTAAAGGTTTATAACCGAAATCATAACTTACCATGAGCAAAACCTGAAACCAATCCTTGTTTTATACATATATCATAAAAATGAAATAGGCAAACCCGGTGAAATGGATTTACCCTTATTTAAAAACGATATCCCAAATTTTTCAGGCCCCTGATATTTAGGGTATCAGACATAATGTCTATGAAAACTACTCAAATTCATTAAATGATAAAATGTTTTTCCGACCCACTTATTGTTTTTAATGACTTATAGAAATGACGAGATGTTACAAGCCACTTAATTTCACAATTTGGCAGTCTCTATCAAACTGAATAGCCACTCCTTCTGGTGTTGACCGTACCACATTCCCTTCACATTTTATGAGGCTTAGAGCACCTGTCGTCTCTTTATTCCAGTTAATCGTTAAAGTGAACTCTAGTTTAAAACGTGTGCCATCGGAAAACGGTTCTGTAGTAAGTATAAAAGCTCCGGCAGAAGATATATCTCTAGTCTGGAATTTAAACATCTGTTTTTTTCCTGAAATGATAATTTCCATTCTGGTGGGGAGTGTTAGCGAGAACCTCTCATATTTCCGTTTCTCCGTCATTGAAAAAACCTTTCATTTCATCACGAAACCTTGAAAACACCTCAGCATAAGAGGATATACTTTCTGGGCAGGCGAAAAGATGAAAAAGATCATAAATTAAAATGTTTTCGGTAGTTCGAATTTCGTGAATGAATCTATTTAAAATGACGAAATATCAGATAGAGAGAAACGAATATAGAATGAAGACAGCAGAAAATAGATGTTTCAGCGTAAGAGTTGATACAGTATAGAAGTCGGATACCGAAAGTATGTTATAATTTGAAAAGAGATATTAAAGGTTAAATTTGCCTTCCTAAAAAGGCAGAACTTACTTTTAAATAATTATCACAGAGAAAGAAGGCTTTGTCAATGGAGTAAAAGCTTTATTTATATAGGGGAATAACCCAACATGAGGAAATTATCCCGAACTCAAATTTAAACGCCGTCAATTGCCAAAATCAACTATTGTGATTTACTAATTTACTTGCCAAACTTCAAACCCAACATCAATTATTATTTATTACCTATATCGCATAATTTTAAAGGCCTTGTTCTATGTTCAGAATCAGGTAACACCATCCTACTTCTAACTTAATAGTCCATTCATTTTAAGGTATTCCATGATTTTATTCTCTACCGTATCTTCAATCGCTTTTTTCAAATTATGCCGGTTCAGATTTGGATAGCGTTTTTCAAGGATCTTATCATTGTAAAGGATTTCTTTAGAGAGAGTGTCGGGAACAAAGGCGCTTTCTTTAACCTCAAATTCAAATTTAACTCTGATCGGAATTTCTACCCACTCGAATCCCATATTTATTGAATGATAAAAAATTTTTTTCTCAACTAACCAAACCACTGGTTTAAGATTTCCTTCTCAGTATAAAATTGTTATTATGCCTGAATCTTGCACGAGTCGGAGGCTTTCATATGCCCCGATAGCGGGATTTCCGC
>CAZBOB010000230.1:0-4873 GCA_964492995.1 uncultured Desulfobacteraceae bacterium
AGAAAACGCCAATCTAATTGCGCCTAACTTTGCATCTTACTGCGGGGTTCGCCGCTCTTCAGTGGGCGCATGTTTTTGCGCTCCGCTGAAAGAGCATGTTGGGCAATTTACATTATTATCAATTACACAATCCTATTAAGTTTCCACCGCTTCTTTTTTATAAAAGGTACTATCCATTTCTCATCTCTGCTGTGAAAAATATACCTACTCGCATTATCGACCGTTCTACGATTAAATTCCTTCACTATCTGTGTGGATGCTTTAATGAACTTTCTCGGTAAATCTACTCGCCATGTTGCCCATAAAACAATGTGGCTTGAAATTGGGAAGGAGATCTCTGAATCCGGTTTTCCAACCCCCATACCCGTAAAATAGAACAGCGGATTGTCACATGTAAGAAAAACAGGTCTTTGGTTGAATTCCCAAAATGACCAAGTCATTGCTTTGATTGCTTCGACTATTCGGGGTGTTCGTTCAGGAGGCATATTTTCTAACCAAATGTCTTTCGGTGGATTTACAGCAAAGATAGATAAAATATCATCTATCTCTCTTCTTCGTTTTTCTATGAACTTGGCCTTTTGAGGCTCTTTAGCGATAATGTGGTCTAAATCACTACTCAATTTTTCAGCTATCCCATTCGCTATGCGTGGTGCCATTTTTTTCAGGTCTTCTTTAGCACGCGGAACTCGCTTCCACATTACTGCCATATATTCCGCAAAAGTATTTTTATCATCAGCATTGATTAAATCCCGGCTGCGAATTTTATCAAGGACCGCATTTGCGGGGCCTTCAATGTCATTTGCCAAATATTGTTCGGTTTCTTGCGAATAAAAATCTGTAATGTTGGCTAAGCTTTTGATTTGCGTGTTGAATTTTTTTCCAGTACCTTTTTCATACGCCCATAACATATTATCAACGGTTTCCGTAAATCCTTTCAGGTAATATTGAGGTAGGTAATGATGTCCCATTTACATTAACACGGTTTAAATTTGTGCCTAACGGCTGGCATTCTTTAGTTATTTATTGCCTTTATCAATTCTTCAAGTGAATTTTCTATGCGCCCTTCAATCGGAACAACGCATTTTTCAATATCAACACCCCAATAATTTTTTACTTTAGTAGCGATGTCATTTTCATTAATATCTATGATTATGATTCTTCTATCTTGCCATTGTGGTTGTCGCAAGAAATGGGTTAGTATCAACGTTAAAAAAGCATCTTCAGGGCGCAGACCACACCCAACAACTATTAAATTTTGAGATTCAGATGCGGCTTTTAATGCATCGATCATGAAGTATGTTATTTCAACTGTAGGTACCTTCACGTAACTTGGCGCAATCAGGTATTTTTCACCCTGCCCTAAGCCATAATCAAAATGTGTATTCTTTGCAGATACTGGGAAAAACCATTCATTGAAAACGAAATTTACTGCTCGGCAATGTGTTTTATTTGCATATGGGGCAATTTTAAATGTGGTTGATCCGTGTATTTTCAGAACTGTAATAGGGCTTTTGTCAAATGCCGATTCATCGATTAGGTGATTTAGTAAAAAACCATATCCGCCCTTTGGAGACCATCTTCCAATGCAATCCAGAGCACCTTCAAATACGCAATCGTAATTTAAGCTAATAGCCACATCACCGTCAGCTATTGCAGATTGAATGAAATTTTTCAGCCACGGTGATTGCTCCATTAGTTCATGAGTGGCCCTATATGACGTAAAGTAATTCCCTAAATCTATTTCAATTTTAGAACGAATTTCTTTGAGTTCATTGTATAATTGCCTATTGTCATAATAGCTTGTAGCTATATCTGCATCAAGTTTTGTAAGGGCAATCTCAATATCATTTGTTTGATATCTTTTCGTAAGTGCTTGAGAAGCACAGTCTGATTTACCAGCTGCTAATGTGGCCAGTAATTCATTATTTAATGGAGCCTCTGGGAAAATAGATTTTGTAAAACCAGAACCAATAATAAATAAGTTCATAGAATTTCTCTCACAGCCCAACGGAAAGCTCACCAGACTGCATGGAGCGCAGTGGAATGCAGTTCTGGCGCAGCGCCATGTTCGGTGAAAGTGAAATAAAATTACAACAAATTATTTATAATACGCATCCAAGAATTCATCCCTTGATATCCTTGCTTGTGTAAGGATGGTTCTCAGCGTTGATTTCTTGATTGTTGGATGGTTTGGCATCGTTAGGGGAGTTCGGGTTCCGTCCGGATTTTCTCTTAACATCGCAATGTGATTGCCCTCACGAACAACATTGAATCCAAGAAGCTCAAAGGACTTAACAACTTTTCGAATGGGAGCATCAACAGGAAACTTCGACATCAGACTGATACTCCTGCTTCTGCAATAAAAGCTTCCAGAATTGGCGGGTCAACATCAATTTGTTCCGGCCCGAATGTCTCGATATGAAATTTAATTGCCGATTTAACATCAGCCAAAGCCGCTTCATATGTATCACCCTGACCGACCACAACGCCCTTTAAGCCGAGTGGATAAGCAACATAGGTGTCAGGATGTTTCTCAACAACTATTTTAAATTGTTTCATAATATTAACCTCATTCAAATTGGTTTTTGCCAAGCCAACAAATTATAACACAATTGAAGTTTAAAAACAAAAAAGGTTACCGCATACATTTCATACACCGAACGCCGTGCATCACCAGCGGCCCACCCAGGCTTGCCGCGTCAGCGCCGCCGCGCTTCTTGCCGTCTGGTGAATGCATTTGTTATGTGATTTCAAGGGTTTTCCAGTGCTATGTCAGCCAACATATTGTTGAATTGTTTTTCTGCATCATCTAATATTTCATTGTTGTTTGTAAGTATGTCTTTATTTTTTTCATTCTTTTTTATTCCCTCAGAAAGTAACCAGCCAAACTCTATATAGTCACCAGTCCAACTATAAGGTTCTTCATGAATCAATGAAAATACGTCAACTATCCATCTGTTTTTTTCATCGTTTGAAAGGGATAAATACCCACGAATTATTTCATTGCTAAACTTTGGGAATAATATTTTAACGAATGGGGGCCTATTGCATAACATGCCTAAATTATTTGATGAAATTGCCTTGTCTATAAAATCAAGGTCGTATAGTTCAGCAACGGACGCTTTTATGTCCTCTTTCTCTAAATCAATACCCAAAGATGTTTTTACTACTTTTTCCCTTATGTTTTTCCAAAATTGACTTTCTTTTCTTTGCTGAAGAAAAATTGAAATATCGTGGAGTGTTGGTCTTTTGGAGGGGGATTTGTCAAGCATAGTGCTAACAACATGAGTTAAAAAGGCAAGGGCAACATTTTCATTTTGAAAATCAATTTTTAAATCTTCGTCCTTTATGGCAATCACTAGTCTTGAATATAGATTTATCTCTGAAAAAATATGTTTTCGAAACAACATGTAATATAAAATTGAGCCTAAAGAATATATATCTGATTCCATAGTGCATTCTTCTCTAAAAAGCCATTCGGGTGAAGAGAATCTTAGAGTTCCTAGAAATGCTTGTGAAGATGTAAATGTTTTTTCATCTTCAGGTTTAAATACACCTAAATCAAGAATAACTACCCTATTGTCTGGACATATTTGGATATTGGCAGGCTTCAAATCTCGGTGAATTATTCCATTCTCGTGCAAACATGCTAAGCCAGCAGTTAACTGAGTTGCAATATCGAATATTTCAGTTGGAGATAGGGGATTATCTTTGATATATTCTTCGAGACTATGACCGCCTAAATATTCCATTACAATAAATGTTGGTTGGTCATCGATCCAAAAATCTTTAGTGTCATAAATTTGGATAACATTGGGATGGTTTATCTTGCTTTGCGAAGTGGCCTCTCGGATACGTCTTCTTATAACAGCGCTTTTTTCCTCTTTTGAAAATACTTCAGCTTTGTATTCCTTTATCGCTAATTTCGTTCCTACTTCCAGTTCGTTCCATCTTTCTTTAATTTCAACTAACCAGACAAGGCCTGACGCCCCCTCTCCAAGTTCTTTTATTTTTTTGAAAATATTATCAAAAACTAGTTTGGGCATTATATTGATCCTTCTTGTCCATACACATAACGAATTTCTCACCTGACGGTGTGGAGCGACCAGCGGAACACCGATCAGGTGCAGAAAAATGTTATAAGCGGGCTTCATTAGGTTTTGGGTTTTTTCAAGTTCTCTAACCTAGCAACCAAATCACCTAATTGGTAAACAGATTTTAAAACTTCTTTTGTAACATCTACTGCCAACTCAACTTCCTCTTTGCCAACCTGAGCATATTCTTTTGCTTCTATATGGGCCGCATCGTTCCCAAGTAGACGAAGATTGTCCAAACCAGCCAAGAGTCCCGGAGGAAGAATAACCTTTGTAGCCAGAGCAGCAATCCTTTTTTTTAAATCCTTGCCCTCTGCCTTTTGGTCGGCACACAAGTCTTCAAGGGTTCGGCGCACCATAATCGCTGCTGCTGTAAACGCGTTATTAGAATGACAGGTTATAGCCTCTTCGAATGAACGTACAACAGCTGTAGGAATAGACGACGAATCAAAGTCGATTCTCTCCGGCGGATAAGATAATAATGCCTTGTTATCTTTGCCCCATGCTACAAAAACATGTGCGTGGCATGTGTGATTAGGGCAACGACGATGACCAAGATAAATAAGATCTGGGGTCGTTGTAATCCGGATGACTTGGTCATTTATAGCATCAAATGTGCCCAATTGCCGACATTCTGGACAGCGTAAGGTTATGCCATTCTTATTGTTCTGAATGTCAAACTGATTTAGTTTAAATATCATTGATGGATCTCCTATTAATTTATAACGAAAAGCTGAGCAGCGGGCTGTATATCTTCGAAATAATACAGGCCTTAAACG
>CAZBOB010000231.1:0-1519 GCA_964492995.1 uncultured Desulfobacteraceae bacterium
GTTACAATTAATTGTAAATATATTATATAAGCTTAATTGCAGGTTTTAGGTTTAACATCAAACCAAGTTATTATACAAATCCGCGATGAACCAAATTT
This sequence comes from uncultured Desulfobacteraceae bacterium, assembly GCA_964492995.1. GTDB lineage: Bacteria > Desulfobacterota > Desulfobacteria > Desulfobacterales > UBA11574 > S5133MH16. Next base: position 99 of record CAZBOB010000231.1, read on the forward strand.
AATATTTTTTTGCATTGACTTGCTTAAATTCATGTGTTAGATGCAATTCGTTTTTACCGGCTCTTATTTTGAAGAGTCTTTTCTCGTTCAAGAAGGTGTTCTTTTCCATGAAGAGGGAAACCAGACGTGCCATAAAGGAACTGGCATACTATAGCAGCATCGGCTTGTCCGTTGCGCTTTCCATTTTTATCGGACTTGCTGTCGGAGTTTACCTTGACAGACGGGTATTTAACACAACTCCTTGGTTTACGCTTATTTGCCTTGGACTCGGGATCGCAGCAGGATATAGAAATATTGGGCTTGCAATAAAAAAGAGCAGGAAACTCTAACAGGATATTATTAACGTGGAAATTCAGCAGCGTCTCTTAAAATTTATTACCCATTCAAACTGGATTCTATTCTTTGTTGCAAGCATTATCGGTCTTGTTCTTTTGCCACCTGATTTTGCCAGGGGAATTATTTTTGGCGGCCTTATTGTTACCATCAACTTCCATCTATTGTACCGGACACTTAAAAAAGCATTCAGGCCGTCCCGCCTTTCTTCTCATAGAATTGTTTTAGCCAAATATTATATCCGCTTTTTAATCAGCGGCCTTATTATATTTATTCTCATATCAGGTCACTATGTTGATCCGCTGGGTCTTTTTATCGGTCTTTCGGTTGTGGTTGCGAGTATAATGCTTGCAACCATGTGCGAAATAACAAAACATATTTTCAAGGAGGCAACTTAAGGTGGAACATCCGTATCTCTTTTTTGTAAAGTTTTTTGAACTGATTGGTCTTGGGCATTTCGCCCATTCGTATCCTTACATTGTTTATTCGTGGGTTGTCATGATCATCCTTATTGTGCTCGGGTTCCTTGCTTCCAAAAGTGTAAGCCTTATTCCCACAAAAGTACAAAATGTTATGGAAATCATTATTTCAGCACTCGAAGAATTTACGATTGATATCACGGGGGAGGAAGGCCGCTGGCTCTTTCCGCTTCTGGCAACGGTTTTTCTTTATATTTTTACCTGCAACATAATAGGGCTTATTCCCGGATTCTATCCGCCCACCGCCAGCCTGAACACAACCCTTTCATGTGCACTTGTTGTTGTACTTTTTACCCATGTTATCGGCATTAAATATCACGGAGTCAAATATATAAAACACTTCCTTGGGCCTGTATGGTGGATGATACCCCTTATATTTCCCATTGAGGTCATTGGTCATTTAGCACGCATACTGTCACTTTCTTTCCGTCTTATGGGAAATATGATGGGACATGAACTTGTTGCGGGGATTCTTTTCGCTCTGGCCGGTCTGTTTTTTGCACCGCTTCCGATAATGGTTCTCGGTATCTTTGTCGCACTGGTACAGGCTTTTGTGTTCTATTTGCTTTCCGTCATGTATTTTACCGGCGCCATCGAACATGCGCATTA
>CAZBOB010000231.1:1619-4839 GCA_964492995.1 uncultured Desulfobacteraceae bacterium
TAATATTTTGCTTTTTGTTTTTTTAATGGGAAAATGGAAGAAGCAAAAAAACCTTAATAAAAGGAGGAAGATTAGATTATGGAAGGACAAGCGTTACAATTTTTTATCGCATGCGTGACTGCAGCTGGTTTTGGAGTCGGGATTGCAGCTTTTGGCTGCGGTATCGGACAGGGTTTAGGTATAAAGGGTGCTGTTGAAGGTATTGCCAGGAACCCCGAATCATCCGGTAAAGTAACGGTTACCATGCTGATCGGTCTCGCCATGGTAGAATCGCTCTGTATTTATGCGCTGGTTGTCGCACTGATTCTTATCTATGCGCATCCCCAGGCAGCTGCGATTGCCGGGTTGTTTGGCGCTGGCCACTAAAAAAAAGATCTATATGTAAATAAAACAGGGCTGTGCTTTTTTAAAGGCACGGCCCTGTTTTGTTTTAAGCTAAAACCTTTTTTAAGAACTGTCCGGTATAAGATCCGTTTATATTAGCGATTTCTTCCGGTGTGCCGCACCCCACAATATTTCCCCCTTCATCCCCTCCTTCGGGGCCGAGATCGATAATATGGTCGGCGGTCTTGATGACATCCATGTTATGTTCGATCACAATAACGGTATTACCCGCTTGCACGAGTCGTGACAGTACATTTAACAGTTTATTGATGTCGTCCATGTGAAGACCTGTGGTCGGTTCATCAAGTATATAGACGGTTTTACCCGTGCCTTTTTTGCTGAGTTCCCGGGAGAGTTTTACCCGCTGGGCTTCGCCGCCGGACAATGTTGTGGCCGGTTGACCGATATGGATATATCCGAGTCCCACATCGATCAGAGTTTGCAACTTGGACCTGATATTGTTTATCTTTTCAAAAAAGCTAAATGACTGGTTTGCGGTCATGTCAAGGATATCCGCGATGTTTTTCCCTTTGTATTTGATTTCAAGAGTTTCGCGGTTGTATCGTTTACCTCGGCAGACATCACAGGCAACATAAACATCCGGTAAAAAATGCATCTCTATCTTTATGATGCCGTCACCCCGGCAGGCCTCGCACCTTCCTCCTTTGACATTGAAACTGAAACGACCGGGTTTGTATCCCCGCATACGGGCTTCGGGTGTTCTTGAAAAGAGTTCTCTGATATAGGTAAAAACACCGGTATAGGTCCCGGGATTGGAACGGGGGGTTCTCCCTATGGGGGACTGATCAATGTTGATGACCTTATCGATATGGTCAACCCCGAAGACTTTGGAGTGGGTTCCTGCCGGCATCCTTGCATGATAGAGTCTCTGGGTAAGAACATGGTACAAGGTTTCCAGGACCAGGGACGATTTTCCCGATCCGGATACACCGGTTATGCATATAAAGCAGCCCAGGGGGAATTCCACATCGATATTTTTTAGATTGTTTTGAGAAGCGCCTTTGATGATAAGTTTTTTTTTGTGCCCGAGACGCCGGCGGGGCGGGACTTCAATATACTTCCGGCCTGAAAGGTACTGACCGGTTAATGATTTTTTTTCATTCAAAAGCGCTTCCGGGGTTCCGGAAAAGACCACTTCACCACCTCTGACCCCGGCACCGGGCCCCATGTCGATAACATGATCCGATGCACGTATGGTCTCCTCATCATGCTCTACCACAATAACCGTATTACCAAGATCACGCATCTGTAAAAGTGTTTCAAGCAGGCGCTGATTGTCTCTTTGGTGCAGGCCTATGCTCGGTTCATCCAGAACATAAAGGACACCAGTCAATTTTGATCCGATCTGTGTGGCCAGACGTATCCGCTGGCCTTCTCCGCCGGAAAGGGTGTAAGCGGATCTGTCAAGAGTTAGATAACTTAGACCCACGTTTTCAAGAAATCCCAGCCGTTCATTGATTTCTTTCAGGATTCTTTTTGCAATGATCTCTTTTTTGCCCGTGAGTTTTAAGTTTTTAAAAAAAGTATGGGCGCTTGCCACCGAAAGTTGTGTGGTTTCGAATATGGTAAGGCCGCCCACCTTCACGGATCTGCTTGCCCTGTTTAACTTGGCACCATGACATTCAGGGCAGTAGCGAAAATTCATATAACGCTTAATTTCTTCTCTGGACTGGTATGATTCTGTTTCCAGATAACGCCTTTCTAATTTGGGAATAATACCTTCAAATCGTTTTTCATAAGTAAAACGGCGATTATTTCGTTCAAAATAGAATCTGATCCGTTCATTTCCGGATCCGTACAAAAGCACATTTTTAAAATGATCAGAAAGATCCTTGTAGGAGGTATAGATGTCAACACCATAGTGAAGAGTCAGAGCATCCAAAAATTCGATAAAATGAACGGTATTTCTGTTGGCCCAGAGGGCAACCGCTCCTTCCCTTAGCGAAAGTTCGTGATTTGGAATGATAAGCTCAGGATCAAATTCAGTTGTTGAACCCAGGCCGTCGCATTTTGGGCAGGCGCCCTGGGGAGAATTGAAAGAAAAGCTTGCCGGTGTGAATTCAGGATAACTGATACCACAGGAGATACATGCTGATTTTTCACTGAAGAGAACAGGCCCCATGCCGAGAACGTCTACGGTAACAAGACCATCTGACTGAGACATGGCCAGTTCCAGAGAATCTGCCAGCCGGTTTTTAATCTTTTCCTTTACAACAAGTCGGTCCACAACCACGTCAATGGTATGCTTCTTGTACTTATCAAGTCCGCCCACCTCTTCAATTTCCATGGTTTCCCCATCAACACGGACGCGGGCGAATCCTTCCTTTTTCAACTGCTTAAAAAGCTTTTCATGTGTGCCTTTCTGGCCTGAAACCAGAGGTGACAGAATAACAATCCGGGTCCCCCGGCTCAGGGACATAACTTTGTCCAGAATCTGGTCCAGTGTTTGAGAAGTAATCGGTTGGCCGCATTTGTAACAGTGGGGTGTACCGATTCTGGCAAAAAGCAGGCGAAGATAGTCATAAATTTCTGTAACCGTCCCCACTGTCGACCGGGGGTTGTGGCTGGCTGTTTTCTGTTCAATTGCGATTGCGGGTGACAGTCCTTCGATCATGTCTACATCCGGCTTTTCCATACGTTCCAGAAACTGGCGCGCATAAGTGGATAGTGATTCCACGTACCGGCGTTGTCCTTCGGCATAAAGGGTGTCAAAAGCAAGCGTCGATTTGCCCGATCCGGAGATGCCGGTAACCACGATCAGCTTATTTCGAGGCAATTCAACATCGATGTTTTTCAGATTATGTTGTCTTGCGCC
>CAZBOB010000232.1:0-4785 GCA_964492995.1 uncultured Desulfobacteraceae bacterium
CGGTCGCATTAAATTTTTATCTAAATATATCAAATTTTCGCTTACATGATAATACCCCAGACTTTTACCCTGTGGCGTTTTTCCCCAGATAATGGCGCCGGGTTTATTTTCTCCGTTAAAAAAAGTGTCATTCAACATTTTCCATTCATTGAAAGCCCACGCCCCCACCTCGCCAAACCGTTCCATTCCTTGACTTTTCAAATCTGTCCACGTTGCCATATTTACCTCTCGGAAATGTAACTTTTCAATAAATTCCGGTGTATGAAATTACTTGTCGTCTATATCAGTCAACCCCTGAAAATGAGACCTTTGAAAAACGCCCCCTTTTGCCCAATTCCGGCGTCAGGCTCAAATTTTAACCCGCCACCGAACTTTGGAGGGTTAATCCTCAAAATACTCAATGTATTCCTGTGGTTAAAATTTTCGCCTTTCTTGGTCTTGAACAAAATTGAACGTTTTTCAAAGGTCTCAAAATGCAAAGCTGTTTCTTTGCGAATGCCAACGATTAGGTTAGAATAAAATCGGTAATATAAGGGTTTTCTTCCATTTCCCGACCCATGGTAGATGTGGGGGTGTCTCCATAGTCGTGCCCCGGCCAGACGGTGGTCTCTTTGGGTAGTACAATAAGTCTTTTCTCCAGAGATTCGAGAAGCGTTTCAAGGGATCCGCCAATCAAATCGGTCCTTCCGGCCGCACCCACAAAAAGGGTGTCGCCGCTAAAAAGGTTTCCGTCAACCAGGTAGCAAACAGATCCAGGGGTATGACCCGGAGTATGGATTACCGTGATCTTGAGGGTTCCGATTTCAACAGTATCCTCATGTTTAAGTCTTATGTCCGCGGGATCAGGCGGCGGAAGTCCCAATTCTGTTGAGGATTTCTCACGAGCCGCCTTGTCCGAGAAAAACCGATCATCGGCCTCATGCATACACACAGGGACGTTAAGAACCTCTTTGAGTTTCGGGTTTCCTAAAACATGATCGGCGTGGCCATGTGTATTCAGGATATATTTGACCCTGACACCTTCTGTCTGAATTATGGCCAGAAGTTTGTCTTCCTCCCCGGCCGGATCGATAATAACCGCTTCGCGAGTATGCGGGCATGCCACCAGATAAGTCATTACCTGAAATGGCCCCAGAGGGATCTGTTTTACGATTGTTTTTGTTGTCAAATTAATTTCTTAATGGAATGTATTGTTGAGTGAATATCCGATCCAAAGGACCCGGCTTAAGGCAATATCAGATAACTAGTTTTACAGGCACAGCCAGATCATCTATTCCACATACAGTCTCTGTCCCGGATAAATCTTATTTCTGGGTGTTAACCGGTTGATGCGCATAAATCGTTCAAGGGGCATTTTGTGTAACTGAGCAATCTCAAAAGGACTGTCGCCGCGTTTAACCAAATATGTCTTTAAATACTCATCGGCCGGTTTATCATCCTTGCTCTCGCGAATTTTTAAAACCTGCCCGATGTAGAGATTCGCTGTGGACAAATTATTTAGTTTCTGGATCTTTTTGGTTGTTGTACCGTATCGTTTGGCAATAATCCAAAGAGAATCACCACTTCTTACAACATGGCTTGATGCGGCTCTATATTCGATTCTGTTGTATTTCTTGGATCGGTATACAATTGTGCCTCTGCGTGGTATTTTGAGTTTTTTGCCTGCAACAATAAAACTTGATCTGCGCAAATTGTTAGCGCGCATAATGCTTTTTACGCTACAGCGGTATCGTCTGGAAATGGTGGAAAGACTTTCACCGGGTCTGATCCGGTGATATATATAGGCAGGTCGGGGAGGATATGAAACCGGTATTTCATCCAGCTTTGCCAACAGAATTTGGCCTTTATCGGGTGGGACCCTGAGCGGATAGTTATCTTGAGGAATTATCCTATAGCGGAGTTCGGGATTAAGTTTTATGAGAGTTTTTTCAGTGACCCCGATGGTTTTGGCAACACTTCTAAGATGGACCTGCTTTGATACCGTTATTATTTCATATTCTAACGGTTTATCCACAGGTACTGAATCGAGTCCGTACATTTTCAAATTATTTACGATATGAAGCGTGGCCATAAATCTGGGTACATATCTTGCTGTTTCCAGGGGAAGACGTTCGTATAGATCCCAGAAATTGTCGAGGTAATTTATATTCTGAGTCCTTATTACTCTGAGTACCTGTCCCTCTCCGCAATTATACGCGGCCAGAACGGTTGCCCAATCGCCGAAAATATGATGCAATTCGGATAGATATTCAATAGCGGCTTTTGTAGATTTAACCGGATCGAGCCGCCCATCGATGTATTTGTTACGTCTAAGACCGAATTTATATCCTGTTGAGGGGATAAACTGCCAGAGGCCGAGAGCCCTGGCTTTTGAAAGCGCATTTACCTTGAACCCGCTTTCAATAAGCGGGAGCCATGACAATTCAACCGGAAGGCCAGCTTTTTTTAGGGCAAAAACAATTTGTGGTCGATATTTACCGGAACGTTTGTATGATTCAGTGAAAAATTTTTTTTCACCTTTTTTGGTAAAGCGGTCAATTTCATTCTGAATGTGTTTATTCATTACTATGGGAATGGCGTTATGATTACCGTTTACAACAATATTGCGGGATGCGTAAATTTCAAGAATACGTTTTGAAATCATATAACGCAGATCTTCTTTTTGCTGTATAAGTTTGGCGGTGTCATCGGTATCGATCTTCAGAATTAAAGAGTAAGCATGATCCAGTGCTTCAAGGGCGTTTTCAAGTTCTCCTTTTTGCCAGAAATCCTGAGATGCCTCGCAAAAATCGAGGGCTTCATCAAATGTAGATTGTATTTTTTTTTCAAGGAGAGAATTTTCTGCTATCTTATTCTTATCTTTTTTTATTGTGGTGGGAGCATCTATAGTGTTTTCAGCAACGAGATTATCAACCTGTGACGGTTTTTGGTTTTTAAGGTTGAACTTTTCAATAGATTCAGCAGAGCTGGCATCACCGGTCCGAGCCGGAAAATAATTCACGTCTTGTGAAACAGGGGTGTTGTGCAAGGTTTGTATGCATCCGCTTAAGAGAAACAACAAAAAGACCGGCAGAAAAAGAATTCGTAACTTCATCAAATCAGATTCCTTAATCCCAACATTCTCCCGCAATCTTGCGGAACGAAGCAGAGTGAGCGAAGTATTTCAAAGGAGAAAAATTTTGCCTAAAATAAGTATATTATGACTTAATATCCGATTACAAAAAAATATGTATCCTTGTCAAGGGTTTATGTTATTGTAAAAACCCAACAAGCCCTGAGACCTTTGCAAAACGTCCCCTTTTCCCAATTCCGGCGTAATAAACGTTTTTCAAAGGTCTCGCTATATATAAAGGTACCGACAGTGACGTTTTTCGATTCGTTTTGTAATATTTTGTAATATTTTGTGTTTTTAAAAATAGTGTCATTCGTTTGAAATTGATTTGTTTCAAAGAACTCAACGGATATAATATTTGGTTAATGCAAATCACATGCCAATAGAAGCAAAAAAAGGATAGAGCGAAAAAACGTTTAATATCAATAAGATATAGTGCAACATCATTCTCAGATGTGGCGCTTGCTATGGTAATAAGTGTCAATATCCAGGTTGTTTTTGACAAAGTCCGGCAAAAATATATATAAACCGGTCCAGATCCTTATTGACATTAAGTTAAATAAGGTTGAAATTAATAAAAAAAGACGATATTTTAAAGAAATAATACAAAATATCTCTATATTTCACCATATCGATTAATAATGAAATAAAATAGGGGTTGATATTTATTATAGATATTAGTAAAAAAGACGATTTATCAAGAGATCGCTTTTTATCTTATATTGACATTATACAGAAAAAATAGAAAGATTGAAGATGTGCGGCCAGAGTAGCTCAGTTGGTAGAGCGCCTCACTTGTAATGAGGATGTCGCGGGTTCAACTCCTGTCTCTGGCTCCATGTGTCAGAATACCTTTTGGGTGGGGTTCCCGAGTGGTCAAAGGGAACAGACTGTAAATCTGTCGGCGAAGCCTTCGGAGGTTCAAATCCTCCCCCCACCACCAACCTCAAAGTAAGTCGTATGTAGGAGATTTCGGTTTGTAAATCGGGATCGATAATTACTACATGGCTTCCTGCATGGCTCTTACTGCGCTTTTTGAGGAAAATTGATATCTTTCGATAATGGTTTTTTATGAGGCAATAATCAGCGTAAAACATGCGGGAGTAGCTCAGTTGGTAGAGCTTCAGCCTTCCAAGCTGGATGTCGCGAGTTCGAATCTCGTCTCCCGCTCCAGACCGCAAAATGACAGCCGTAACACTGACAAGCCGTACTGCGGCCCAGAGAGAACAAACAATGGTTAATAAAGACTGCCCACGTAGCTCAGTCGGTAGAGCGCTTCCTTGGTAAGGAAGAGGTTCACCGGTTCAATCCCGGTCGTGGGCTCCATTATTTTTCAAGAAGCTGAGTTTATCTGATACGATAATTTTTTTCAAAAGGCAAAATTGATGGTCTCATAAAAAGGCTGATTTGCTTGCTAAACGACCATTTTGAGGCGCTTCGAGCGGTTCTGCTATACTCAAGAATTCGTCGCAAGCTTCTCAAATCCTGATTTAGGGGAATATTTTAACGCACCAGCGCTCGAAACGCATTTTCTCAAGATGGTCAAAGGTCGCTCGCAAAATACTTTTTACAAATGCGTCAAAATTGATACGCAAAAGATAATTTTCAAAAAATCCAGGGGAGGACAAAAAGATGGGGAAGGAAAAGTTTGAGAGGACCAAGCCGCATGTAAA
>CAZBOB010000233.1:0-4721 GCA_964492995.1 uncultured Desulfobacteraceae bacterium
TCGCACTTCTTATCAGTATTGTTCTCATGTTCATGTTGCACCAACTGCAACTCCTTCAGGAAAGATATGTGTTGGAAACCGAAGCCTATTGTGAGGATAAATTAACCAGACATTTACATATGCAACAACAACAATAAAATTGAGACTTTTGCAAAACGCCCCTTTTTGCTCAATTTCTGCGTCAGGCTCAAATTTTAATCCTCGAAATACTCAATGTATTCCTGTGGTTAAAATTATCGCCTTTCTTGAACTTAAACAATAATTGACATTTTTCAAAGGTCTCAAAATTCATCTGTTGGGGTGCTTAAATGACGCTTCTCGGACTTGAACTCAGTGATGCCGGAATCTTAGCTGCCGGCGGTAAACCGCCGAGATTATTGGAGGTCGACGCACAGAAGCAAGAAAGCCCGGGGTTTGCCATCCCGGAAAAAAAGCGTCTGGTTGTTGGAAATTCCGCAGCAAGCAAGGCACACCTGTTTCCGCTTCAGGTCATCAACAGGTTCTGGGATCAATTGAATACGGAACCCCTGAAGCAAACGCATCGGCATGCGCGGAATCATGCTGAAATTGCCTGTGCTCACCTATCCCACATCTGGGAAAATATTAAAATGCATGGCGATGAGATGGTTATCGCTGTTTCCGACTATTACAGTCGGGAACAACTGGGACTTATTTTGGGGATGGCCCAGGAACTGTCGATTCCTGTTAACGGTTTTGTATCCCTTCCAATAGCCGCATCATTTAATCCTTGTCCTGATGCAATGCTGCTGCATTTGGATATTCATTTGCACCGGTTTGAGATGGTTTATCTCCGTCAGGATGAGCAGTTGACCCGGGAGAACTCGGTGGCCGTCCAGGAAATTAACCTCGAGCAGTTATACCGGGGCTGGGTGGAATCCATTGCCGAAGAATTTGTGCGTACCACAAGGTTCGACCCGCTTCATCAGGCCGCCACCGAACAGGAGCTATACAGCCGTTTACCCGCTGCTCTGGAAATCTTTAAAAGTCAGTCATCGTTTATATTTGAAATATCACACGGAAAACATCGTTATCGCACTCCCTTGCTCTGGGACCTGCTGAAACAAAAGAGCGAGGCGGTGTATGATGAAATCCGCCGTTCTATTGTAAAAATGCGAGATGCGCACGGTAAAAACAGCCTTTTGATTGCTCTCCAGCTGACCCATCGAATCGCCCGCCTACCGGGATTAAAGGATAAACTTTCAGAAATTGATCATTGCGAAATTATGGAACTCGAACCCGGTGCCGGCGCTCTGGGTGTTTTGCGGATCTGGGACCAGTTGGGAGATCGGCACTCCGGTAATGGAGCGTCCTTTTTCACCAGCCGTCCCTGGCGGCAGGCAGAACCGAAAGTGTCCCAAACCATTCCTTATGAAACTCCCGGTAAGATGCGGCCGACCCATTTGCTCTACCGGGATGTGGCCTATCCGCTCTCCCAAAAACCTCTTTTCATGGGCTGCGATCCTTACCCGGCCGGAAAAGGCATATATGTTCAGGCGCAATCATCCAGCGTTTCTAAAAAGCATTGTACGGTTCACCGTGATGCGGACAGGATTATCTTAACGGATACCAGCAATCAAGGAACGTTCGTGAACGATCAAAGGGTCGAGGGGAGCACGACACTGGAACTTGGCCAAATCGTTCGTCTGGGGACATCCGGAGAAACCTTCCGTCTCATTGCCTGTATGGAAACCCATGAAACGTAGAAAATTAAATGTATTCAGCTTATCTTTTATCGACTGCATCTGCTGCGGGTTAGGGGCAATCATTCTTTTGTTTGTCCTGGTAAACGCCAAGGGTGCCGTTCGTCGGAATGCCGTGACGTCGGATTTGCGTGCTGAGGCCAACAAGCTGGAAGAACAGGTTTTGGACGGTAAAAAAAAATTGGTTGAGGCCCGCAACATCCTATTGCAAAACCAGACCGAACTGGTGACGACCCAGGGGCGATCCAGTGAAATCATAGACATACTCAATGAAAATAAGGTGGAACTGGCCGATCGGGACAAGGATACCCTGGCAACCAAAACACACATCAATAAGCTGAAAACCGATTTAAAATCTCTGGAAGAGGAACTCCGGCGATTGAAGGCCGGGGCAAAAACACAGGATGAGTTGGGGTCCGGGTTGCGCCCGTTTCCCGGGCATGGGGATCGACAGTATCTCACCGATTTGAAGATGGGCGGCAAACGAATTTTTATTTTGGTGGACGTTTCCGCCAGCATGCTGGATGAAACCATTGTGGGGATTATTCGTCGGCGCAATCTAAAGAATTCCCAAAAATTAAGTGCCCCCAAATGGCGTCAGGTCGTAAAAACCGTGGATTGGCTGATAACCCGGTTTCCACCGACCAGTAAATTTCAAATATACACATTTAACGACACCGCACGTCCATTGATTGAAAAAACAAAAGGGGTCTGGCTGGATGCCGGTAAGGTTGATCCATTAACCCTTGCGGCAGACAGCATGCACCGGGTGGTTCCGGAGAAAGGAACCAGCTTGTTAAACGCATTCAAAGCCATAGGGGAGATGAAACCGGCTCCGGACAACATATTTTTACTTTCCGACAGTTTGCCGACCATGGGCAGCAGCAAGCCGTGGCAAACAAGAGTTTCCAGCAAAAAACGTGTCCGTTTATTTAATGAGGCGATCAAGAAATTGCCGGTCCAAGTTCCGGTGAACATTATCCTTTATCCCATGGAGGGGGATCCGCTGGCTGCGGATGCCTATTGGCGTCTGGCCAAGAAAACCAAAGGATCTTTTTTCTGTCCTTCGAGAAATTGGCCGTAAACGCAGTCCATTGGCTATTTATGCATTATGAAAAACAGAAGACGGGACCTAGAAATATTCAGCCTTTCCTTTCTTGATTGCATCTGCTGCGGTTTCGGCGCCATCATTTTGTTGTTTGTGCTGTCCAAATTTGCCGAACCGGTGGTCATTGAAAAAATCAAGGAAAATATGCAGACCCAAATCGTTCGCCTGGAAAACGAACTGTTTGAAATCCGGGGCGAAACTCAAATCTTGAATCGCGAGCTGACGGCGAAAAAGGAGCAATTGTCCCAAGAGAAGGAAAAGCTCGCCCGTCTCCAGGGCGATCTTTCGGACGTTGAAGGCCAATTCGCTGCATCCAAAGACGACGCCATGGTACAAAATATTATTGAAGGCAAACTGGCCCGGGCACGACAGGAACTGACCGAAGAAATGAAGCGACTTTTGAAAAGCCGACCCAAAAAAATTACCACTTCGGTGGGGGGTATCCCGGTGGACAGCGAGTATATCGTTTTTATCATTGACACTTCGGGCAGCATGCAGCGGAATGCCTGGCGCCTGGTACAGAAAAAAATGCGGGAGACTCTCGAAATCTATCCCAAAGTCAAAGGTATTCAGATCATGAACGATATGGGAAATTTCCTGTTTTCCCAGTATGCTGGAAAATGGATACCGGACACCCCCGCCCGCCGCAGGGCTATCATCTCAGCCCTCAGTTCCTGGAGCTCTTTCAGCAACAGCAGTCCGGTGGAAGGGATTACCGCAGCGATCAATAGGTTCTATTCGAAAAATAAAAAAATAAGTCTCTATGTATTTGGTGACGAATTTAGTGGTACGGCAATCCAACCGGTCGTCAATGAGGTGGACAGAATCAACACGGCAACAAAAGACGGTTCTCGTCGCGTCCGGATTCATGCCGTGGGTTTTCCGGTGGTCATGGAAAAAACCAACCAACGCGGCAACACCGGGGAAAGATTTGCTACCCTGATGCGCGCGTTATGTCAGAGAAACGGTGGTACCTTTGTCGGGCTGAACAGCACAAGACCTTGAACTGAAAAAACGAGCGTTTTCCTAAAACCTAAAACTCTCGTAAAAGGAGTTTTTTTGATTTTTTAGGAGACCATCAAATGTAAATCATAAAAAATTAAGATTCGTTTCATGCGAAATAAACACAGAAAGCAACCTCATAGTTGATTAATTAGGGTGAAATTGTAACCTGCCGGGTGTTCTTTCATCGAGGATCTCCTCTGCTTCCTGGATATTGGTTGCATTCTCCACCGTGGCAGCAATTTGAAAATTCATTGGACTTCGCTGGAATAAACTTGAATTGCGATTGTTTTTTATAACATAAACTATTTTACGGGCGCCATAAGCATAAATTAAATCTGTTGTATTAAACAGCAGGTCTTCGTCACTCTGGCGTATTAGCCCCTTTTTATTTACAACGGCCACACAGGTGAAACCCGGCGCCAGATATCTGCAGGCACTTTCGATTTGGTTGACGTACACTGGGATATCAATGTAATCTTTATCTCCTAAAGTTATATAAAGTCTGTTCTTTATGGGATTTGTTTGAATATCGTACATGAATACCTCCCTTACCTAAATCCATTCGTTTGTTATTTTTTTTGAGAATCATGAGATTAAAATGAGATAAGATAAACTTAGGGGCTTCGCCCCAATTGGAATAATGGAATAATGGAGTAATGGAATGATGGTTTTGAAGGAGTTTTTTACAATTAAAATGGTTTATTTCCGCCAATACTCCCAATATTCCAGAATTCCAGAATTCCAGAATTCCATTTTGATGGCACAAACAGGTTGCCATTGATAAACTTGTATTTTCAAAAAGTTGTAGAATTTCCGAGACGTAAAATCATACATCCCATGTTTTCATTGGATAAATAACTTTAAAAAGCAAAAAATGTGCCATGATA
>CAZBOB010000234.1:0-1239 GCA_964492995.1 uncultured Desulfobacteraceae bacterium
CAACACCAGATACGGCATCAGGATGGATAAAGGAAGGATCGAGATCGTGTATTGACCTTATCTGTGCCTTTGCACCTGTAAAATATATAAAATGGCAATGTTGCAGTGGTTGTTTTAAGGCTACCCGGCTATTACAATAAACAATAAAACCCTGAGTAAGGAGATTCAAATGTCTTTTTATATTTCTCGATTTAAAGGCATGGAGACAAAGGAATTTAATGTTGAAGTCGTAACACCTATGTTTCTCGGCGGGGCTGATACCAAAAAAGCGGAATTGAGGGTTCCATCTATAAAGGGGGCCTTACGGTTCTGGTGGAGGGTGATATATGGAAGTGATGACCTGGAAGATATGAAAAAACGTGAAGATAGTATTTTTGGGTCAACAACTGAAAAAGCAAGTTTTTCCTTACAGTTAAGAGATACCGAAAGTATAAAGCCTGTTTTAGCTAACCCGCCACAAGGTATTAAGGTTCCAACTCAAAGCAAAGGAAAAACATTTTCAATATCCATCATTGAATACCTTGCCTATGGTCTATACGAATATAGAAAAGATCAGAAGAAAAATATTTTTATAAAAGAGCATTTACCATCAGGAAAAAAGTTTAGAATAGTCTTTATCATAAAAAACGAATTGTTCAATGACCAAATATTAGATTCGCTTAAAATGTTAACCAATTATGGCGGGCTTGGGTCTCATTCAAGGAACGGGTTTGGTTCAATTAACATCGACAGTTTATCGCGCCCTTTAAAAATGGAAGGAGAACTAAAGTCTTTTACAGCTTTAAGCTCCAAGTCCATTCTTTTTAATAGATTCAGCCTAAAAGACAAATGGGAAGGCGCTCTATCCGAAATTGGCAAAGCTTATCGGGATGCAAGAAATAGCCTTGAAAACAGACATAGCTTTGTCAAAAGACCTTTGATAGCCAAACCACTTATTGTGAAAGGTGAAGTCAAAATCGAAGACCGCCATTCCAAACCGTACTTTCTCCATGTCAACAAATTTCCAAATGGGAAATATCAGGGGCAGATTTTGTTTATGCCTTACAACTATCATTGTCCTTCAAAGCGCAAAGAGTATTTTGAAACCTGTGAAAAAATGAACCAAAAATTATACGAATTATCAGGAGGTTCTAAATGACATTTACAAAACCCAACTCCGGCTATTGGGAAAGGAAAATGATCGCTTACATGCACGACCCTCTTGATAAAATTCTTCAGATTCAGGGACATGAAGAACGA
>CAZBOB010000234.1:1339-4718 GCA_964492995.1 uncultured Desulfobacteraceae bacterium
CATTCCATCTGGCAGCATAACGCCTTATGTTCAGCCTTATGTTCATGCATTGAGATTGCCGGGAATGATTCTGAAATCGGGCTGATGGTGTTCAGCATTACTCCAGTGCAGCCATTTATCGCAAAAGCCCGGAAGCTTCGTGATTACTGGACAGGGTCTGTGCTTCTCTCCTGGCTTTCCTTTGAAGGAATTAGATGGATCACAGAGAATCTCGGGCCTGATCATATTCTTTACCCCTCTCTTGTTGATCAGCCTCTTGTTAATCAATATCTTCAAAATCCAAAAACATGGAAGGTTAAAAACGTAAATTTTCTTAACACACAGAATGATATTGCATCATTCCCGAACAAGTTTCTTTTTCTTGCTCCTATGAATATGGTGCAAGACATTGCGGACGAAATAAAGAAACATATAGCTGCTGAATGGAAAGCGTTTTGTGAAAACGCAGGTGAGTATCTTTGTAGAGCGTTTGGCGATCTACCAGAAGAGGAGAGAAGCCATATAAAAAATATGTTCTCACGCCAGAACAAGAACTTCTGGGATTTTCAGTGGGCAGCCGCTTATCTGCTTGATAAAGATAACCGGGATGAAATCGCAAAGATGCTTCCTGAAAGCTCATTCAAAAACCAGTTCAACATACAGGAACGGTTTAACAAGATTATTGAGGACAAGGATTATTATGATAAATCCGGCAGGGGCGTTCTCTATTCTGTAAGCCACTCGCTTGTTCAGTCTGCACTTGCGGCCACGAAAACCAGAAAGACCGTCAAACGTAAACCTGAAACCGGTGAAAAATGTCATCTGTGCGGTGAATTCGAGGTGGTGCATGCGAAAAAATATGAAGGTGATATCCCGGCAAACGAGTATAAAAACAATATTAAAAACTTCTGGGATAAACTGAAAACAAAATGGGACGGCGATGAAGATAATCCTTTAAGCTATGACTTTAATAAAAATGAAAAGTTGTGCTCTGTCTGTTTTGTTAAAAGAACCGCATACAGGGCGATTGAAAATATGGGTGAGCATATTTTAAACAATGCCTTTAAAAAGGGAAAGGGTTTTAAATCCACAACAGAAATGGCGCTTCACGATTATTATAAACGAAACCATACACCTGAAAATCTAAAAAAGAAAAAAGCCCAGGAAATCCACAACAAGACCGATGAAGAAGCAAACAACAGTGACCGGTATTATGCAATCCTTCTGATGGATGGTGACAAAATGGGTAAGCTGGTAAATGGTGAAACTCTTGCCTCTACCTGGGAATCCGTTATGCATCCGCAGATGTTCGAGCGTTTAAAGAAGCCTGACTTTGAAAAGAAGTATTACGAAAACTGGAAAGCAATATTTGATAATAAATATCATCGGCTCCTGACCCCAGCAATCCATGCAGCAATTTCTGAGGCCCTTGGAGATTATTCCATTTATGGCGTTGCCTCGATAATCAAAAAGCATGAGGGAACGCTCATTTATGCCGGTGGTGATGATGTCTGCGCAATCCTACCCCGAACGACTGCGCTTTCCGCGACACAGGAAATCCGGAGATATTACACATCAACATATAAGCTTATTCAAAAAGATAAAGATCCGCAGGATATTCAGGTAGAGTGGCAGCCACAGCCCGGGAAGCTGTCAATTAATCTTGGCAAAGGTAAAGATATTTCAATCTCTGCCGCCATTCTCATCTGCCATCACAAAGAAAGCCTTTCTCAAATGATTGCTGAAGCCCATGATCTTCTTGATAGGAAGGCAAAAAAAGAGGCCGGAAGAAACGCATGTGCAATAGAGTTGAGGAAACGGTCCGGCGGCTCCAGGTTTTTTGTCAGCAAATGGAAAAATGCAGATGATTCAGATAATTCAGTTTGGAAATCCTTTGAGTCAATAGGCGAGGCAATTAAGGACAAGAAAAAAGCGCAGGTTTCATCCTCAGTTGTGTACCGAATGGAAACATTCAGGGACGGTATTGAAGCAATGCTAAAACAAGACAACTATAAAGAGATGCTTGTAAAATTTATTACGTCCCAACTTGATCGCTCTTCCGTAGGAAACGAAAAGGAACGGAAGGTATTCGCAGATAAAATGGCAGATATCGTGGTTGTGAAAGACAAAGACGGTAACCGAGAATACAGGCCTGAAGGGTTAATCGTAGCCGCATTCATGGCAAAGGGAGGTGAAGATGACTAACTGGTATACGTTCAATCCTGTTGACACTGTCTTTTTCAGAGGCGCCGAACCGATGAGCATGGGGGAAAATCATACGGCATCCTCCATTTTTCCGCCCCCGGCCCATACCATTTCAGGCGCGGTAAGAACCGCTGTCTTGATTCAGAAAAATATATCTTTTGATGATTATGGAGCAGGCGTTGCTCCCAAAGATATAACTGACGTAATCGGCAACGCCGGCGAAGAGGCCCCATTTAATATTATTGGGCCACTTTTTATGAAGGAAGAAGTCCTCTATATTCCGGCTCCTTACTGCTGGTTCATGGAAAAAAATGATAACGAGAAAAACGAGGCAATTAAGGTTTATAAGAGCAGGTCGATTGAAACCAGCCTTATTAAAACAGAATTTTCTGAAATACCCTGGGTAAAAGGAAACCAGAGCGAACTTGTTTCTCTTGGTGGAAGCCGGATAAAGGTATCTGATATTAATTCGCAGAAAAAATCAATTGAAGTAGCCAGGTCTGGAGACTTCTTTGCTACTGAAGAGAGAACAGGCATTGCTCTTCACGAAAACAGAAGAGTGAGAACAGGACATCTGTATTCATTCAATCATGCCAGACTTAAAAGAGGCGTAAGCATGGTTTTTGGTATAGATAAAGACCTGCCATTTGCAGACAATGGCGTTCTCTATCTTGGCGCTGAACGCCGTTTCGGAGAATATAAAAAGCTGTCGGGTTTCTCAGTGCCCTTTGATGGACATTCCCAGCTTTTCATGTCTCTTTCAATCCTTGAAGGTTCAGAGGAAGCAAATAATTCAATTATCGCCACGGGCAAAATTATATATCTCGGAGGATGGGATTTAAATAAGGGATTTCATAAGCCGATGAAAGGTTTTTTTCCGGCAGGGACAGTATGCGACAAAAAGCTTAATTCCAATTTTATAGCCATACAAGGAGGATAACTATGCTAACAAAAGAATTATTTTCGATCTGTACCTTTTATGCGATTTCGCCCATCCATGCGGGAAGCGGCGCGGCCACTTCAACAGTTGACCTCCCGATCCAGCGGGAACGGCACACAAATTGGCCACATATTCAAGCATCGGCAGTCAAGGGGGCAATGCGTGCGCACTATAGGAAATTTGCCGACGGCAATGGTAACGTCGATGATATGATAAATCTCATCTTCGGTTCAGACAAGGATAACGATGAAGGGA
>CAZBOB010000235.1:0-4703 GCA_964492995.1 uncultured Desulfobacteraceae bacterium
ATTCTGCTATGCAGACCCGCCAGGGGATTTAACCGGGGTTTACCCAGTGAAATTCATGTCAATGACAGCGCAGCGTATTTAACCGGGGTCCTCCGTCTTCAATCCTCTTTCCTTCTTTCTTTCCCTTTACCCATATAAAAAGCTTGACATTAAACCGACCGCATAATATTTATGGAAACATTAATTCCAAAAAGGAAGCTAAAATGGAGATACTGAATCGTTTTTTCCAGGATACCAGTCAAAGCTATTTTCTATTTGGTCCCCGAGGGACTGGCAAGTCAACTTGGGTTAAACAACATTTAACGTCCGCTCTATATATTGATCTCTTGGCACCGGAAGTTTTCCGGTCATATTCAGCCAAACCGGAGAGATTGCGAAACATCGCTGAGGCGCAAAATTCCGTTAGCACAATTGTCATTGATGAAATTCAAAAAGTACCCCAGCTATTAGATGTAATACACCAGATGATGGAGCAGCGTCCGGACTGGCGTTTTGTTTTGACAGGATCCAGTGCAAGAAAGCTGAAACGATCAGGGGTTGATTTACTGGCCGGCCGTGCGGTATTGAAATCCATGCATCCGTTTATGGCTGCGGAGCTCGAAGATAAATTTTCCATGGACCAAGCATTGACCATGGGCATGGTTCCTTTGACAATAAATTCAGAAAGTCCTGATGAGACGCTAAATGCGTATACCGCCCTCTACATTAGAGAAGAAGTCCAGATGGAAGGGCTTGTTCGAAACATAGGAGCATTTAATAGGTTTTTGGAGTCCGCCAGTTTTTCTCATGGGGCGGTTCTGAATATTTCGGATGTGGCTCGAGATTGCCAGGTCGGCCGTAAAACTCTGGAAGGATATTTTTCAATTCTTGAAGATTTGCTTTTAGCATTTCGTATACCTGTCTTTAGAAAACGAGCCAAGCGAAATCTAACGTTTCATCCTAAATTTTATTATTTCGATGCCGGTATCTTCAGATCCATCCGTCCTTCCGGCCCACTGGATTCACCACAGGAAATCGACGGTGCGGCCCTGGAAGGTCTCATTGCCCAACATCTTCGGGCCTGGATTTCTTATGGCGGAAATTTATGTAATTTATATTTTTGGCGAACCAAGTCAGGAAATGAAGTAGACTTTGTCTTATACGGAAAAGATACCTTTTATGCAATAGAGGTTAAAAACTCGGCAAAAATACATTCTAAATCAGTAAGTGGATTAATAGCCTTTAAAGAGGATTATCCTGAGGCGCAAACCTGCCTTTTATATAGAGGAACAGAGCGTATCAAAATCAAAAACGTTTTGTGCATACCTTGTGAAGAATTCTTATTGAATCTCTATCCTAAAAAACCAATTAAATTTGGTTAATACCTGAATCTTGCACGAGTCGGAGGCTTTCATATGCAAGGCACTTAAGGGTGAAGTCATAGTGAACTATTACGAACCCTTAATAACGCAGCAGATGAAAGCCTCCGGCTCGCCCTTTGGGGTGAAAATTAATGAATAAAAAAAGATCATCATCCGATTTACCATTTAGGTAAAATGTATGATTCTATGATTTTGTTTAAACCCGCTTCAATTAAGAATTATAAAGATTTTCATTAATTTTCATGTAAGATTCAGGAAATAGTTGATTTGTTGTTCATTAATTCGTTAAATGATTTAACACTCCAAATTTGATTGATTTTATTTATTCGTTTACATTTCATTCAAAAAATTATACATTTTACCTGATGAAAAATTATAAATTTACATCATATTTTGAAAATGAGGTCCTTAGAAAACGATCATATTTAAAAAAAAGAATGGTGTATTCGTGTAATCAAGTCTCCCGTAAAGATTGAAAGACAAGAAAATAACCGATATCGTTTCTGGGCCCAGATAAAGGAGCTAAATGATCGTTTCCTCCGGGTTGTAACACTTGACGATAAGGTTACGATACATAACGCTTTTTTAGATAGGAGGTTTAAGCCATGAGGATTGCATACTATCCGGATACCGATTCCATGTATATCGATCTATCAGCCAAAAAAAGTTCAGATAGCACTGAAGTTTCACCAGGTGTCGTTCTGGATTATGATGAAGATGGAAATCTTGTAGGCATTGATATTGATAACGCCAGCAAAATTATGGATTTAAAAGAATTAGTGCTTAGCAAACTACCTGTAAATACACAAACAATTGCTGCATAGCTTCTTTTGGAGCGTTTTGATCTTTAGGTTCGTTAACTTCCCAAGCCCAAAATCATCCCAACGATCTCAATTTAGGTTATTGATGGAGAAAGAAAATGGCAAAGCCAACAACCATAAGGATACCTGAAGATCTTTTAAATGAAATCAACGAATTGGTTCAAGAGTTGAAGTTAGATCGTTCGGCCTATTTGCGAGAAGTTTTGCGAAAAGGGTTCTCTCTCGACAAGCAGGACCGGTTATTGCTCAAATACGTTCGAAAAGAGTTAAGCCAAATGGAAGTTTGTAAAGAACTGAATTGGGCCCCCTGGGAATTTCTAACCCAATTGAAAGCAAGAAACCTGCATTTGAATGTCGAATTGGAAGACTGGCTGGATGCAGCAGATCTACCATCATCAGGGTTCCCCGGTTCCCATTGAAATTTTTCTAAAGCTGTGATATTTAAATATCAAATAAACTCAGTTAGACACATTTTCAAATCAATCAAAATATATCAAAGATTAAATTTGATCAAAATATGAAAGTTAATATCGAAAAAGAAATTGAAAGCATAACTGCTCAGATTATCCAAAAGTACAAGCCGGATAGAATTATCCTCTTTGGAAGTGCGGCAAGTGGAAACCCAACTTCTGATAGTGACGCCGATTTTTTGATTATAAAGGAAGATACACCTTATTATGGTGCGGAAAGGATCAGAGAACTCAGTCGTCTCATAACTCGTGATATTGCTGTTGATTTTCTTGTATACCGTCGTGATGAATTTGAAAAAAGAATAAAGATGGGAGATCCTTTTCTGAAAACAATTATCAAAGAAGGCAAGGTCCTTTATGGTTGACCATGACATCATAAAAGAATGGATAACCAAAGCTGATCAAGACTTCGAGTTTGCGCGCATAAATTTCGAAGAAGATAAACAGTTTTTTGCTCAAATCTGCTTTCATTTTAATCAATCGGCAGAAAAATACCTAAAAGCTTTCATCATTGCAAATAGGCTTGAGTTTCGCAAGATTCACGATCTTTATTTATTGCTAAAACAATGCAAATCAAAGGATCCTTCATTCTCACAATTAGAAGACGATTGTGAGTATCTGGCAACATTTTATATTGAGACGAGGTATCCTGTTCACTGGCCTACTTCCTTTTCAATAGAAGAAGCAGAAAAAGCCTATCGATCAGCAAATAATATCCGGGAATTTATCAAGAAAAAATTACAGCATATTGAATTCTGAGCTCAAGGGCCGTTTCTTCATATTTTTCTTTTATTCACCACACAGAGTTCACAGAGCTTGACATTTCAGGGAAAAGAAAAATCTTTCTCAGTGTCCTCAGTGTCTCTGTGGTTAGTTTGATTACTACATGGAAAGACGTTTAATGCCTTCTTTTAATACAGGAACGTTAAAATTAATAAGAAGACCGACTTTGATATTTGTCAGTTTAAGATAGGTCAGGAGTTGGGCCTCATTCACCCTGTTAAATAAGATTTGAGTCTTTTTCTAAGAAACATCTTACCATGATATGTTTTCAGATATTTTTCCCTCTTCGTTGCATCATCTTGGCTTAAGCAAGCTTCATAGTATATTAGATTCAATGGCATCCGATCTCTTGTTGATTCCACCTGTCCCTTGCAATGATTCTTAAATCTTAGCTTGAGGTTCTTCGTAAATCCGACATAGAATTTATTATCTTTCTCGCTTTGAAGAACATATGTATAGTACATGACGGCCTCAAGCTATTTAACAGGGTAAATAGGTAAAAGTTCACTACACGACTTCAATTCAAGTATGATCTTATTCCAAACGACAATATCCAGGCGATAGCCGCAGTCCAGTTTGACACCTTATATATTCAATTGGGAGTTCTTTTTGTCTTTCAAAGGGAAAACTTCTTAATTTAAACTCGTGACAAAGACATTCTTCATACGCTGATTCAAGTAAACCAGGTCCCAAAGCCTTATGCACCTCTATGGCCGCGCCAATAATTTTGCTGCTCAACGTATTTATATTCATTATCATTTTAGTGTAGTGAGATTTTTAAAAGGTATTTTTTTTCTTTGCGCTCTCGGCCTGCCCCGCCGTGCCCCGTTTAATTCCGAAGGACAGCGTAGCGTATTTAACCAGGGTAGGTCCGGAAGATCGTACTGGGGCGTCTCTGCGGTGAACTATTATTAACCTATACCTGACCAGCCTAATTTTGATAACACCTATTTAACAGAAGTTCTACGTACTAAAATCCGTTTAACCACATTCTTAACATTCTGCCTCACCAACTCCCTGATCTAAGGAAAAAAGTTGACAATCCAGAGCTATTTGTGTACGATTTGTTTAAAATGTGTACAAGAATAACATTTGGATGTGCAAAGGATTTTATAATCAATGCCTCAGTCGTCCCGGATAGTAGCTGATAGCAGCGCGCTCATCTTATTGGCTAAGTGTAATTTGCTAGAGATTTTCTGCAATTTGTTTGAGATCATTGTGCCAAAAGCCGTAAGCATCGAGGTGGCCTCAGAAGATTTGGTCAAAAA
>CAZBOB010000236.1:0-4688 GCA_964492995.1 uncultured Desulfobacteraceae bacterium
CTATAGCGCTGAGATAAATCATGCCACCCATGCTGAGATAAATCAGGCCGTTGATTCACGCGAGGGCCAACAGCGATACCCCGCAGAGAGAAGCCTATCCCGCCCTGACATTAATGAATGATACCCCGCCGGCTGCTACTTAGCACTGTTTGCAGGATGATGCTTAATGATGACACTGTTCTATCAGCGTTGATAAGACAGTAGGTGCTCACTGGTGGGAAGGATTATCGATATGGATTGCTTTTAGTATATTCTCGATTTGATGGGATAAACGATCTACTTTCTGTTCCAGTCTTAGTATGCGACAATTGGCCATATTCTGTTGAGCAGGGCGATTGAAGACAGAAGGGATTTTCTCACATTTTGAGGGCACTATACGATCAAGAATATGGCCGATATGAACCATGTTTTTATTTGAATGTTCTGATAGGTCAGCACATTTCATCTGAGAGCCATCATGAGTGTCACTGCCGGTGGTAGCCACCCGGTAGTCCTCGTTTCGACTGACAGAAGCACTCTTATGATAGTCTTGCAGGAACCTGACGCTTTCAACAAAGTCCAACTTCCTGATTATCATCACCAGGTCTATGGTATTGAAGTTTTCCTCACAACGGAAGCATCTGGCCAGATTTGTCTCAGGATTTACGGCGGTGTTAAATTCTTGGCATAAGGGGCAAAGAAAACGAAAATGACCCTCCGCAACCCGGGAAGGAATGCAAAGTGCCTTATCAATCAATGCGTCAATAGGAATGTCATTGCGCAGAGTATGCAGTTCGTGATTGGTAAAGCGGCGTTTTGTCATTTCAACCAGCCGGATCAAGTTTGCGTCGCAGACTGACACAGTTCTTCATATTGATAACATGGCTGTTTTCAGTCAGACGGTCGATCAATGCCGCTGTAAGCTGATCGTTTCTCAAGAATGATGTCCATTGACTAAAGCCAAGGTTAGAAGTTATCAATGTGTTTTTCTTTTTATGTCTTTTGTGCATCAGGGTAAAAAACAATCCAACCTGAACCGGTTCGACCTCCACATATCCGACTTCATCAATAAGCAGACAGTCATAGGAAAGAAATGTTTTCATGATTTTCTCTTCCGAATGATCCGCCACTGATCTATATAGGATCTCTGTAAGCTCTGGGAAGGCAATGAACCGTCCTTTATATTCGTGGTCAATTGCATGCATAAGAAAGGCTGTTGCAAGACCGGTTTTTCCGACACCAGTGGGTCCTATCCAGATGATATTTTGATTCTTGGTCATATAGTCAAATGAATCATACAGGGCCAAAATCTTTTTTCTATTCAGTTTCGGTTGTCTATTAAATGGGTAGGTTTCCATAACGTATTTTTCAGGGATCTTTGACCTTAAGATCCTCAGTCGCCTGGAATTGTCTTTCTTGATTTTGTATTCTTGTTCAATAATATGTTGAAGCAGTCGAACATGAGAGAAATTTCCCTTTCGGGCACTGTCAAGATAAGTGTCCCAGTTTTCAAGTAGGCCACCAAGACGCAGATACTTAAGCATCTTTGTCAGTTCATCATTCATCCTTCTCCTCCATCATTTTGTCGTAAACCGACAAGTCCACATCACCTGCAAAACGGCCATCAAGATAGGATTCTCTGTCCCTATATTCCAGGTCGATTTGAACAGATGGTAAATCATAGTTGCCTTCTTTCATCAGTAATATGGCGATCCGTTCAATGGTCTTTGTGTCTGTGATACGGTACTTTAAGGCCCGTTTGACTGTCCTTATAAATAGCGAGGGGGCAAGCTTCTTGTACAAGCCATATAATTCTCGAATGAATCTGTGCTTTTGCCGGCCACCTTTTTTGGTCGCAAAATTCAGATAGGCATTGACTTCTTCCGATGTAGCCCTTAGCGTTCGTTCTTCTTGCGCTGTGGGCTTTTTACGATACTTTGGTTGATGCTTCGGCTTGGATTTCCCTTTTGGATAGATCTTTTTGTTCTTGACCCCTTCAGGTGGCATTTCATACTCACCAAGCAATTCTCGTTTGTAGTAGATTCTCAGATAATTACTGTATTGTAAGATCTTTACGTCAAATCGTTTAGTTCCCGGTATCCAGTAGAAATTTCCGTCAAAGGAAGCATATCCGTACTGGTCGGTACGTCTTTCATGAACAAGATAGGGTGGCTCTACATAAGCAGGCAGCTTATTAAGATACGGTTTCTCATATTCAAAGGCAGCTGCCGGGATCAGCCGGGTCTTTCCCGTCGGTCTATTGGCCGACCTGACCGTTGCCCAAGAAAAGGCCTGCCGGTTCAGATCTTCCATATTCTCAAATTTACGACCGGCGAAAAAATTGGTGACAACAGTGAAAAACCCCCTTTCATTGCCTGCTTTCCTGTTTGAGTGCCTTATTTCATGACAGACAAAGGCAAACCCATATTGTCTGGCAAACTGTTCCATCTCTGGGACGATGACGGCGTTTTTACCGGTTCCATGAAGCCTGGCAAGGTTGGTATTATCAATGATACAGATGCCTGCAGCATAGTTCCAAAAGGTCAGCGCTTCATGGAAAAAGCACTTCATTTTAAAGCGATTAAATGAGCGGTAGAATTTCAAATAACGAATCTTTGAATAGCGATAATACAGAAGACTGGCCTGAACCAGCACGGATCTGCAACCTAATTTAATCCGATAGGGTGAGGTGTCTTGCTGCATCTCTTCACCGGGGCTGTCCGGAACCTGTCCGCTACGTTGGTTTTTCGATGTCCCAAGCTCAAGTTCCCGTATTTTCGAAGTTAACGTGGAATAACCAATCTGTATCCCCTTTTCCTCGGTCAATATCTCATGCATCCGCTGAACCCAGCCATCACAATCTTTGTAAAGCTTAGCGACAAGATCTGGATCCAGCTCGATCTTATCCTTTCTCATCGATTCGGGCATGACACCCTTTTGCTTAATAATGTCACTGACTGTGCCCCGATTTACACGTAAACTTCGTGCAATCTTACGCACTCCCATACCTTCCGTATGAAGACGATAGATCGCTGCTCGTTTGTCCTGATTTATCATGAAGGTCCTTTATTGATCTGGAAAATAGTTTCATTTGCCTGAGAATGCCGCCTGTCAAAAGGTTGGCCTGGGCATTGAATGATGCGGTTTTATACCGGTCATCTTTGCTTTTGTTTATCACCCGTTGCATGTACTTTTGCGTGATCTCAAGATCCTTGAGCATTCGCTGTTCAACTTGTGTGCAGTCTGTTCTTACAGAGATCTGTTTCAAGCAGGCTAATCCCCATATGATATTGCCGTTTCTGATTTGCTGGCGTATGTCCTCTCCCCCTCTAAAATACCCATTGGCCAGTATTTCGATATCACGAATGCTTAAGCCCTTTCCGGCAACCGATCTTACAAACTCATCAACATCTTGCTTGCTTATGCCGTTCATACGTATGAACGACCGAATGGTATACATATAGGAATAAACAGGAAATTGCCCACTGAATACCTTATCCATAATGGCTGGACTCATTTGTCCGATGATGCCAACCCGCATACCTACCCAGCCTTTACTCTTTTCCAGAAGACCGGCTATCTGCGAAACAGACATCTTATGAATGGTGTTTAATTCGTCAATCAATCGGGCCTGTTCCAATATGCTGAGGCTTTTCGCATTTGCAATGCGCAAGAGTGTTATGATCCCAAAGGCCTCATCTTCACCGAGACAATGGTACGGCACGATGCCAATACTCAGCTTTTTCGCACATCTGTATCGTTTAAAACCATCGAGCAAAATCCGGCATCCATCCTTGGTCTCCACGCCCCGCAATGGATCTCGAATACCATGATCCAATATGGAGGATAAAAGCGACCTCTCCGTAACTTTTGACTTCAAACGGCAATGTTCATAACGCAAATCAAAACTCGATATTTCTACCTGTCTTATGCCGCTATTTTTCTGGTCATAGTTCATGATGGCTAACCATACAAACATTGGCATGTCCAAGTCTATTGCATCTTGAAAACAGTTTGGGATTACTTCGTCAATATCCTTAATATATACATATGGTTATGCTTGTAATGAATCTTAAAAACATGTTTCGATTACTTTGTTCATATTTTCTTTCATAACAACGGGTTATATCTATGATGCGTCTTAAAAACCGAAGTGGATTACTTTTCAGGAAAAGCGGTGGCATTGTTCCGAATTCTGCTAAATATCTGTTCGGTCACGTATTCTGCCATAATCAAATTATCTCTGCCGATTTTACTCTCAATGATGTCTCGGGGTAGGTTCAGGTTGATCCGGCTTTTGGGTACTGGCTCTGGATCTGCTTCAACATCTGGTTGAGTTGAATCCGGTGGGGATCTGCCGTCCTCTTCGAGTTTTTTATCTAAATAGTTGCTCTTGAAATATGCTGTATTCTTCTTGTTCCATTCTGCACAGTTTCTTCGATGCAATTCTCTACTGCACTCAGGACTGCAAGTCTTTTGTCTGACAGCTTGCCGAACATCAGGCAGAAACCACTTGCGGCAGATGCTACAGGGTCGTTTCCGGGATCTCACATAAGGCATTGTATTTTCTCCTCCAAGATACTTGAATTCGAAAATACAATTAACATGGGAGGAATCAAAGGTCGGGGGATTTAAAAGAACGCCTTTTCGGAATATTGGTGGTATGATTTAGCTTAGCATGGGTGGCCTGATTTTGCCCAGCGTCATAG
>CAZBOB010000237.1:0-4531 GCA_964492995.1 uncultured Desulfobacteraceae bacterium
ATGGAGGCAAGGAACATTCACTTTTTGCGGTCATTGGGAATTAAAGATGGGGAAATCATATCATGACTGCAACAGCATATTGATGATATCTCTGTGGGGGACATGCACGTCCATTTGATTATTGATGTACACCCGTGAGGCAAATCATCCAATAAAACAATGTATCGTTCTCATCAGCACATTTACCGTTTAAGCCTATAAAGGGCGCGAAGGTGCCAGTCGGAAGTGTGAATAAGATTCATGTGAAATATTTTATAGTTTTTCAATAAATATGGATAGTTGTGCGCTCTGCAAAAATGTAACTCCTGTTTCTATTGGCGGAAAACGTGTCCACCAAAATGTATCCCGAGTTAAATATATGGTTTCAACCTTTGGTAGATGATTAGAATCAACCGGCCAATGCAAGCTCTCAGCAATCTTCTTAATATTTCCTGACAGATAATCCTTTCTTTTATTGATTTGTCTAAAATGGCCTTCATCACCATCACCTTCCCCAAAAATTGTTCTTTTGAGTCTTGTCGCATCCTTCAAACAAAAAGGCGGCAAATTATCTTTGCATTCAATATAAAAGACAACATTTTTCTCATCGCAGAAGGCAAGGACATCATAATCACCCAAGTCAGTTGGATGTCCACCGGCCCTATCTCTATCATGGAGTATGCAATTGTTGATTGCATAGCCAGTAAATCTACTTACGATTTCATGAGCTTTCTTCTCTAAAGCTCTGTCTATGAGTTGTTTCTCTTGATCGATTTCTTTCTGAATAGTGGGGCTTTCCAGATCCGTAGGGAGAGACCCTTGAGAAATATTTCCAGACCAAATCGTTTCTGATTTTTTCGCTGAATAGGGACCCCAATAGTATGTATCGTCGATAAATATCAATGGTCTTAAGGCATATCGCGAAAACCGCTTTCTATATTCCCAAATAGGTATATCATCACAAATATCGTCTTGACCGAGTATTCTTATGACATCATCGCTTTTCAATGTAAGAAATCTAAGAATTAGATCTGCTTGTTCTGGATCAAAACCTTTGATAAATTTCGTGCATATTTCTTTGATCTCTTCCCCGTTTGCAGTGTAATGTGCCTTGATTTCACATCCTGGGTTAAACTCTGCCCAGCAAGATAACACCTGTAATAAATTAATCATGTTTGAAAATGTAAATCCCAGGTCTTCTTTAAATGCAATATCGAGTGAACCAATGTAGTCTGTTATTGATCGCGGTGACCAAACATCATCATCCTTGTTTATCCCGATCCCCAGTTTTTCCTTTGCTCTTTCTTGTGCAAATATTTCTTGCTTTTGTGAAAAACCGTCTGCATACACGACCTGCACCAAAAATTGATCGTTAACATTCATTCCCAATGCCGGATCAAGGCCATAGTGTAAGGCGTCGCTGGCAGTATATAAGACATGCAACCAGTCGATAAGGGCAATTAAATATTGAAAATTCTCATTATCAATTCCTTTTCGTCCTCTGGGTTGCAGCTGGACAAATTTTTCTATTAGATACCGATAATTTTTATGCATCCCGATATATTCGGTTTCATCCTTTGAATAATTTTCCGCCCGGTCAAAATCGACATCATGTTCCAACGATTTCTTTATTTGGAATTTGGATCGTTCATTATGAGCGGTGAGGCCATCTATCCTTGCCAATAAAAAAGGAATTGATCTTTTAAAATCGTATTTATTAACCTCCGAATTAATTTCACCAATCATTGATCTTTTTATGATGTCGATTTTTAGTTTCGCATCCTCAACGGAATAATTGCCGCTATCGAATCCCTGCTGCTTTCCCAGCTCAGAAATTCTCTTTCGCGCTTTCTTAAAATGAACTGCTTCAGGTTCATAGGAATTAATAAATTCGGGGAAAGAAACTTGTCTGTCAGCTTTCATAAGCTTGAATCGAGGTTTCCCTCTTTTTTGTTCTTTAAGCAAGCCTAAGATTGCCTGTATCATGGTGTCCGGAATAATTCTGTCCAATGCGTTGAGAACTTCTGATAGGATGGCTACTTCGATTGATCGGTCTTCTATAGATTCCAAAACATCCATCAAGCGATTGTCGTTAAATACCAATCGGACACCGTAAATACCCGGCTCCATCATTCTAGCATCACTAAGCCATAATTCATTGTCTTCAGGAATAAGGTGCTTTAAATGATCGAATCCATCAGCAGAAGTAACAAGGGAAACAGGAAAGAGGAGAACCTGGAATTGGCCGGCATACTTGAAATAACGATGCTGCAAAATTATGGATTTATTCCTTGAAATGGAATCCTCTAAACATTCCATCATCATATTAGATATTAATGCTTGTTTATAATCCATTCTGTCAAAAGGGGAATTTATGAACATGTGGACTAATCCCACTTGACAGTACAGGGCACAGCCGAAATAACCTCTGGCCTCTAATCTTAGCCTGCTCTCTGTTTCCTTCTTAATTCGCCAACTTCGGGGATGATCGAAGAAATGGACATCTGGATAAGCCTTCCAAAACTCCATTAAAGTTTTATAGCGGATACCGGAACCCCAATGAGGATCTATGGATACATAATTATAATCAACTGCCCCTTCGAGAAGAACCCCGTGAGAATCTTTAAAAGAACCAAAGATATCCAGAGGAGTTATAAAGAGGCTTTCTATGAGATTACCATATTCCTCCCAGTATTCTAGGAATGAGGTAAACATCTCCGGATTCTCAAGTTCGTCTACAATACCCAGAAAATGATCCATGAACATAATTTTACCTGGAAATGTCACAGGGAGTTCCAAGGAAGCTATCGCAGTGGAGGTCTGGGGAATTATGACCACCAATTCCGGAGTCAGCGATCGTTCCTCGGTCTTTGATTGAAATTGAACATTTTTTCTTTCAAGGTGCAGTGCTAAAGTATTTGGAGACTTTTCGATGAGCCTGAGAGCGTCTTTGAGGTCACCCGATATCTCATTAAGCTCTACACTCGTATTTTCACCCGAATAACAGGGATTTGTCACATAAATCAATATGAGTCTGTTTCTTGATATAAACGCTGACGAAAACAGGATCTTATGGGGAGGGCCTTCTTGTGTTACAGCACTAACGACAGGTTCTAAAAATTCACATTTTATTCTTGCCTTGATATATTTATGAAGTTCAGCACTGAGACTGAGCGAATAGGGCATGCGACCGATAACAATCTGTTCGCGATTATCCTCAAATATTTTCGACCATGAATCAAATAATATAGAAGAATAACGTCTTGGCAGTATGGGATAATATTGATCACCGTGCGAAATGAAAAATTTCGGAAGGACTCTACCAACATGCACCATTTCTTGAAATGTATCACAATGGAGATATTCTTTCTGCAAGGTTCCCAATTCGATGCTGTAATCTTTGATAAACTTTTTATCGTAACCATTCCTTACATCAAAGTGTTCATAAAATTTTATAGCCTCCTCCCAAAATTCAAGAGGTGGAACCTCTATATGACCTGGTGATATCTTTAAAAGGTCTTCTGGCCTAGGTTGGATGCCAATGCCTGAGATGATCTCATTCTGCAACTGAAGACAGGATTTCAATTCTCTCTTTGCTGAACGGCTCGTAACATTAAAATATTCCTTCTCGAAGGGCAAATAAAGCATCTGAAACAAGATCAAATATTCATAGACGTTGCCTAATTCTTGGCCATAAAAAATCTTGTAGATTTTATTGTCGTGATAAAATTTGACATCACCCCAGTCAGTTTCAGGGACGTAATCTTCCATCATTAGAAATGTCGGCAGTAATGCATAGACCCTCTCTAAAAATTTACTGAATTCAGAATAATTATCGATAGACTTTGAATTTGAAAACTCTTCAGGTTTGATGGAGGCAAATATTGTTGCAAGCAACTGGTGCTTAATAAGACTTGAAATGTTTGGTAGCCAAATGCTTGAAACAAAAAGTGAAGCAGCTATATCATGGACGCCATATTCGCTATAAATCTCTGGAATCTTTTGGATTGCAAGATTGAAATCTCTATGAAGGTCATTCGCTTTTGCACTAAAAAATTCCTGAAATAATTTCTGAGGTGTTTTTTTCTTACTCCTTTTTGTTTTTTTCAATTTCTTCTTTTTTTTCATGCTTATCCTTCAAAACTCTTTAATTTGAAAGCACCAGACTTTTTCTATATCATTCCTATGGCCTGTTCATTTCCGGCCCCTCCTTTGTCGAGACGACATACCCCACGGATAAATGGGACATCCTTGATATATTGACTGCCAATTGTGATATTGATTTCAGATTACAGCTGCACCCGGCCATTTGATAAGGGAATCATGAAACCGTAGCAATGGAGCTAATCAAACCATTCCATAGCATTGACTGAACTTGTGCTGCGCCAATTTAAGAATACTTGCATTATCCTTGAATCCCGGCAAATTCAAAAATTTTGCTGATATCTTGCTACTACTTAAAAATGATGATTTCCACGATACCAGAAAAATAGGCTTAACTTCAAGATATTGTGGTCTAGTTGGGTACAGTAGGATTCCAGATCTCTTGCCA
>CAZBOB010000238.1:0-4518 GCA_964492995.1 uncultured Desulfobacteraceae bacterium
GCTCAGATGCCACTTTAATCAACTACTTTTATTAACAAACTGGTAATGCTCCCGTTCACAATGTACTTGGTTTTGGTTTTCTAGAAAAGGTCTACCAGAATGCATTGATTATTGAATTGCGAAAGCTGGGGTTAAGCATTTTGAGCGAAGAACCCATCACCGTTTATTACGAGAATGAGATCGTTGGAGAATATGTTGCCGATATTGTTGTTGAAGGCAAGGTTATCTTGGAATTGAAAGCCGTTAAAGAATTGACCGAAATTCATGAAGTACAACTTGTCAATTATTTAAAAGCAACCAGTATTGAGGTCGGGCTTCTTATAAATTTTGGTCACTCAGTCCAGGTAAAAAGAAAAGTATTTGATAAAATAAAACCATAATCCGTGTCATCTGTGAAATTCGTGTCAAAAAACAAAACAAAACCCAACTGGCTCTTGCGCGGTTTGGTGGGCGTTTCTCTTGCCATACACATTGTCATATTTATGCATATTGCCGGAATTTACACGTCAAATGCGCTAAGTTACATCGAGCTGACCATGCAGAATATATCCAGACCAACTGCACGGAATATCCCAAGACCCCGTCATAGGTCAAAGACGCCTCAGCCGCAAGACATAAAAAAAATGAAGGTTATCCAGTGTCGAATGCCTCACTTTAAACCCATAAAAATTGAGCCTGCTGAAAAAAACCTTCCGGAAAGCCTTATGGAGAGCATCAGCATGTCGGATACTGCCAGTCTTCAAATCGCTGACTGGAACCCCGGAGAGCTGGTGGAGACTTCAATCAGCTATCTGGAGATGGTGAGGCTCAAGATAGAAAGACACAAGAAATATCCTGATACGGCCAGGATCAGGCAGATAGAGGGTCGTGTCGTCGTTCGATTTGTAATCACCCCTGATGGAGGTATCCGTGAGCTGGAGGTCGCAAAAGGCTCCAGAAACAATGCCCTCGATCTGGCGGCCCTCAGGGCCGTGCAAGATGCTGCCCCCTTTCCAAAACCGCCCAGGCGTCTTTTTAAGGGAGAAATCCCTCTGGAACTTACGATCGTCTTTGAGCTCACCTGAAGGTAAACCAATTTTTCAGGAATCTACTGCGCAATAAGGAATTGCGCTTTTAAACCTCGACGTTCCTCACACCAAGTCGGCAAGAAGCCTGTGGGCAGAGCAGATCCGTATGCCTTCTTTGGTGGTCAGATCAACATCCTTTTCAAGGGTTATTTGGGTAGCCTTCACTGACGGAAAACGGACTTGCAGATAACGCAATGACGGGCTAAGGGATTTGCCTGAGAGTTTGCATTCGATAAAATGCACAGGAATTTCGTCTTCTATCAAAACAAAGTCGACCTCTCTTTTATCCACATCGCGAAAATAGCGCAACTCGATATCCCGGCCTTCGGTATCCTGGAGAAAGAAACACCACTTCAGCAGGTGGCAGGCAACCAGATTTTCAAACCGATATCCTTTTTGTTTAACAACTGTCCAGTCCAAATGATAATGCTTGGCTTCTTTTTTAACGGCCCGTATTTTAGGAGCACCAAAAGGATACAACCTGAAAATCATGTATAGATTTTCCAACATGGCGATCCACCGGGATACGGACTGATGCGAAACCTGTAGATCTTCGCGTAGGCCATTGATTGAAAGGGGCGATCCGACCAGATCAGACAGACGCAGCGCCATTTTCTCGATGAGGCCGATATCTTGAACGTTTTCAAGATCCGTCAATTCATCTCTGACGATCCGTGATCGGAACTCGCGACTCCAGCGCCGACTCTGGGTTTCCGACTGAAGCGAAAAGGGCTCTGGAAAGCCGCCATAAACCAGCAGATCTTCAATGGTGGAGAAAGACGATGCCCCCAGTTCAGCACAAGTGAATGGGAAGAGGCGGTAAAAATGATACCGGCCCTGGAGGGAATCACCTCCGCGTCGGTAGTAGTCCAACCGGGCGCTTCCGGTTATCATGATCTGAAGTTCATCGCCTCGTTTATCATAAAGCCCTTTGACAATCTGTCGCCATTTGGAATACTTATGAATTTCGTCGAGCACCAGGTATCCCGGATCCGTAGGGAATCGTTCCATGATAATATTTTCCCGGTCTTCAGTGGCATCCCAGTTTAAGTAGCGCTGTTTTACGTCGTAGCCGGCCGACTTGCAAAGATATTTAGCTAACGTTGTTTTACCGGCCTGGCGCGGACCGCCAATGAATACCATTTTGCGCGCTAAGTCATCAATTACCGGCTTTTCGATGTAACGATGTAAGTATGCGGTCATTTTTACCCCCATCGGAAAATACACGCGAGTTTTTTTTGATATTGATTAATATACTCGCTTTCTCAAAGTTTCAAGGGAAATATTCGGGGGGAGCATTTTTTTGACACGGATTTCACGGACGTACACGGATTTTTAAAGAATATTTCCTAAAAATTACATGTTCACTTTTTGTCAGTGAAATCTGCCTGCCCCGCGTGTCCCGCTGTGCCCCGTAGCTCCGGCAGATGGTACTGGGGTAGGTCCGGGAGATCGTACTGGGATGAAATGCGGAGCAAATTTCACTGGGGTGAAATCCGTGTCCAAGGGCAAATGGATAGTTATTTCATTTTCCCAAATTGTTATCCGGGCATTACTGACCATGGATAGGACGTCGAAGTTTCATTTTTTTGGTTGACAGATGACTGCTATTCATGTAGGGATTGCCTTTATTTGCAGCAAGAAGTTGCGATAGCAATTGTAAATCTTTCCAAAAGCATTAATAAAGCCACGGAGGTCATGATCCTCGAAAGGATCGGAATCATCGTGGC
Source organism: uncultured Desulfobacteraceae bacterium (assembly GCA_964492995.1). Classification (GTDB taxonomy): domain Bacteria; phylum Desulfobacterota; class Desulfobacteria; order Desulfobacterales; family UBA11574; genus S5133MH16. The sequence goes on from CAZBOB010000238.1 coordinate 2,798, forward strand.
TTTTTTTATGAGACAAATAAGGTCAAAGGAGGTGATGCGGAAAAAGGTCGATTAAGGAATCAGAGATGAAAAAGGGTGGGGGAAGGCAGCGGCTACCGGCCAGGGTGCTCAAGCTGCCTTCCCGGTGAAGCCCCCTCGGGTGAGGGATGCCTCGTGTATTTTAATACTACCGAATCATCCCCCTGTCAATTCAGATTTATTCTGGCCACCAACTCCGAGGACAATCTTTCCAATATTTATCAAATATCAAAGGAGGATGAAGAAATGAAGATTATTACAAAACAATTGGGAATGTTGGGTTTGTGCATTGCTTTAGTTCTGGGAACAACATGTTACCAGGCAAGTGCTCATGATCTGTGGCTTCAGGTCAGGGATTACACACCGCAGGCGGGTGAGGAAATAACCTTCACCCTGGGGTACGGACATTACCTGCCAGCGCGTGAATTTATGCCCGGTGAATACCTGGAAGAGATTTATATGTTGAACCCTCAGGGCAAGAAAATAGGAATTAAACGCTATTCCGATGTGGAATATAAGGGAGAAAAACCACTAAATCAGGAAGGAACATATTTGGTCGTGGCCAAGAAAAAAGGGGGGTTCTTTACCAAGACCACTGAGGGATACAAAAGAGGTCATTCAAAAAAAGGCCTGAAAAACGTTATCAAATGCACTTATTCCGAGAAGTACACCAAGGCCATAGTGAATGTGGGAAAACCCACATTTCCCATTGACAGTTACAAGAAGCCGGTGATATTAAGATAAATCAAAAAAAGGGGCGGTAGAAGCCGCTTGTCGTTCAGGTCAGCCTGGATATAGCAGGTCTGTAAGGAACTCAGTTTAAACTAAGCCACGAAGGCCATCATCTAAGAACAGATGAGATGCTCTCGTGGCTTTTTTTGTGGGGAAAAAAGACGTGGGAGCTCAAACCTGACTTCAGTGTTAAGGCAGGTTACGAAGATTTTGATACATATAACATGTCAGCCTCAATTAACCTGGCTTTTTGTTTGTTAAAAGAGGGGGAAAGGATGAAAGAAAAATTATTAATTATTGTAATTTGCTATGTCGTATTGTTGTTCTCATCAAATAATTTGATGGCCGGCGATGAAAAAAGCGATGTATATGTATTGGAAGACATTACAGTTACAGGCGAATTGATCCGTCCGACCAAGCAAACGGGCGATTCTCTTTATACCGGAACGTCTGTAACCAAAAAAGGAATCGAGCTTTTGGGCACACCTGCCAAAACAAGTGTTTATAATGCATTGGATATCCTCCCGGGTCTTAATGTGGAAAGTAAAGACCCCTACGGACTAAGTGGTACAGACATACGTATAAGGGGGGCGAAAGGATACTATAACGGCATGACAGTTGAAGGTGTCCCGAATTATGGAATCATGCCTATCGGAGCAAGAGAAGACATATACGACATGGAGAATATGGAAAGCGTCAGTCTTTATAAAGGGGCAAGTCCTGCCGATCTGGGCACAGGTTCCGGCAATAGAGGCGGCTCAATAGAATTGCAATTAAGAAGACCCGAAGATAAGGCGGGAGTTGAGGCAAGTCAAAGTTTTGGTTCCAAAGACTTTATCAGAACATTCTTGAGGATTGATTCAGGAGAATTACCAACAAAAACAAAACTTTTTGGATCATATTCTTATACAGATGCAGATAAATGGAAAGGGAAAGGGGATCTCGGGGGAAGAGATCATGTAACATTGGGA
>CAZBOB010000239.1:0-4474 GCA_964492995.1 uncultured Desulfobacteraceae bacterium
AGCTCACTTTAAACTTTAGTTCACTTCAAACTCTTACGGCGTTTCTTCAGGCAGAGCCGGATAACTCTGACCCCCGCAATGCGGGACAGGCATGGCCCACAGGACAGGTTTTCAAGATTAAATAAATTGATTAACCGATCCATATATAAGGATGAATCATGACCGAATATGCCAAGATTGAATTTGAAGGAAAAATATATGAATTCCCGATTGTAGTCGGTTCCGAAGGGGAAAAGGCCATCGATATATCAAATCTTCGCCAGATGACGGGTTTGATTACACTCGATCCGGGATACGCCAATACCGGTAGCTGCATGAGCACTATCACTTTCATGGACGGTGAAAAGGGAATTTTGCGTTATCGCGGTATTCCGGTTGAAGAGCTGGCCGAGCATTCGAGTTTTATCGAGACAGCCTATCTATTAATCAACGGGAGGCTTCCTTCAAGGGATGAACTCAATCGTACTTCGATTCTTTTCAATGACCATTCTCTGGTACATGAGGATATGCAGATTTTTTATCAGAACTTTCCCAGGGCATCCCACCCCATGGGAATCCTTTCAGGCATGGTAAACGCTTTAAGAAGCTTTTACCCCGAACTCCAGACTATCGAAGAGGAAATAAATATTACGGTTACCCGCCTGCTTTCCAAAGTTAGAACCATGGCAGCCATGTCTTATAAAATATCCAGAGGTCATAAGGTGGTTTACCCCCGGCCGGATCTTTCGTACTGCGCAAATTTTCTGAACATGATGTTTGACACGCCGGTCAAGCATTATCACATCGATGAAGACCTGGTCAAAGCATTAAATGTTTTCTGGATTCTTCATGCGGACCATGAGCAGAATTGTTCTACTTCGGCGGTTCGGCTTGTGGGAAGCGGAAGGGTGAACCTTTATGCCGCGATTTCCGCCGGCATTGCAGCGCTCTGGGGCCCTTTGCACGGTGGCGCCAACCAGGCCGTAATCGAAATGCTCACCGACATTCAAAAAGACGGCGGCAGTTATCATCGAGCGATTGAAAGAGCTAAAGATAAAAAAGATCCTTTTCGACTCATGGGTTTCGGGCACAGAGTCTACAAAGCCTATGACCCCCGTGCCAAAATCATAAAAAAGGTATGCCATAAGGTTCTTAAAAAACTCAACATTAACGATCCGTTACTCGACATAGCACAGGAACTCGAGGCGGCGGCCTTAAAAGACGATTATTTCATCGAATATAATCTGTATCCCAACGTGGATTTTTACAGTGGCATCATACTGCGTGCCATGGGCATTCCCACCAACATGTTTACGGTCATGTTCGCCATCGGCAGGCTTGCCGGATGGATTGCCCAGTGGAAAGAGTGCGCCGACGATCCCAAATGGAAACTCGGTCGACCCCGCCAGATTTATACGGGTCCTAAAAAGACGCGATATATTCCTATTGATGAGCGATGATCCGAACATCACATCATGAAAGCCACTCATATCCAACTTGCCTTGCGTTACTTTAATGACCTGGCCGGACGCTTTCCGGTGATGTGCGCCAGCGATGAATTCCATTTTTTACCCCGGGCCGAGGCCGCCGCCGGGTATTACGACAGGCTGGACGACTTAGGGGCTAGCGCAATTAACGAATGCGTGGGTCGATTGAGATCATTCAAGCAGGAATTAGACCTTTTAACCTCTGGTGAAAAGGACCTTGAAAAGCGTATCGATCTTGAGTTGTTAAAGGCCAATGTTGCGGGAATTTTAATCGAGCTGGAGCAGAATAAATCCTGGCGCCATAATCCGTTGCTATACTTGAAGATCGCTTTCATAGGGATCGATCATGCCCTGAACAAACCGGCTGCTGATACTCGGGAACGGATAGATAGAACCCTAAAGCGTATATCCGCCATTCCCAGACTCTTGAATCAGGCAATGGACAATATTGACGGCGTGCCCGAGACTTATCACCAGGCTGCCCGGGCCATGCTCCATGACGGTAAGCAATATTTTGTGCAAACCGTAGATGGCTTTTGCAAGCAACACTCAGATCTTCTTTCAAAGGACTTTCAAAAAGCACTGGCCGCTCTTAGCAATTTTGACAAATATCTGGAAGACATTTCTCCGGTTCCGGATCGCATGTTTGCGGTGACATCCCTTGAAGCCAGTCTCAAAGATCATTTTTTGTCTGTTCTCAGTTTGGATGAAGTGTTCCAGATTGCTGTCGATGAGTGGTGGGAAAATCTCAAACAACTGGAGAAATTACAGTCAAAAATCGATCAACGCAAATCGTGGCAGGATCTGTACCATGATTTTTGTCCCGATATTGGGGAAATCGATACAATTGAACTTTACCGGCGGGAAACAGAACTCCTGCGATTGTTTTTCCGCAGTCACGGCTTTAGAGAAAAAGATCTTGGCGCATCCCTCGAAATTACCGCAACGCCATACTATCTGAAATCGATCCGAAGTGCAGCTTCTTTCGGAGCAGCCTTCAGCTCGGACGCCAGGGAGAAAAGTTTTTTTTTCATTACCACTCGCTTTCCACAGCAGCAGAGCAGTGCCCATGAGAACGACCTTCTCAGGAAGCGGCTCCACCGGGAGTACAAATTTCTGACAGCACATGAGACAATTCCCGGGCACCATTTGCTCGATTCGATTCGGAGAAGATTGGGAAATCCCGTACGCCGTCAGATCGAGTCACCTCTTTTTTACGAAGGCTGGGCTTATTATGCCGAGTCACTTTTGACCGAGCACGGCTATGTACAAAACCCCATGGAATATCTTGTTGATTACAAGCGCAGGCTGTGGCGTTCCGCTCGATGCCAGATTGATGTGGGTCTCCATGCAGGCTTTCTTACCCTCGCGGATGCTGTAGAACTTTTAACGACCGCCGGGTTCAGCAGGGAAGAGGCCCAAAGGCAGATATATCGTTTTCAATTGAATCCCGGATATCAATTATGTTACAGTGTTGGGCGTTATGAGATTATGAGATTGAAAAAAGCCTACGAAAATCGGATGGGTAGCGAGCAGTTTCATGCTTTCTTACTGGAAGGCGGGGAACTGCCGTTTCACTGGATAGAAAAAAGATTTCAAGCACTGAACATGAAAGAATAAATGAGGAAAAAAATGAAGGAATTTTTAGGATATCATTCCGAATGGAATCTTGGGAGCCCCGGGGGTTGGGATTATCAGCGGGTTACTCAAATCATTGGAAAGGCGATATGGCATAGACTGAATGAAATTCGTCCCATGAAGATAAAACTCGACTTTGACCACCCGTTATTATTTCCCATCAATGGTTTTGTAGAGATGCTTGTTGAAGCTCATCGATCCCGTGAAGGGCACAATTCCGGACTTATCGCTGTGGTCGCCGAAGAAGAGACTCTCGAAGATGTAACCGAAAACAAAAACCTTGCTCTTCGTCTGAATGAGATCGATGGACTGTCAGGTGCTCTGATGGCCCCACAGGAACTGGAACTCAATGATGGACGAGTATGCTGGAAAGGCCGGCCCGTTTCAATAATTTTCATGGATTTCAACACGGATGTTTTGCTGGCCCTGCATCGCAGTCATGACTTGAGTCCCGTTTTACAGGCGGTTCAAGAACGACGGGTCATCAATCCCCGGGGCACCGAACCGATTAATGTAAAAAGCATGTTCGAAGTTATAACGGGTCCTCACCGCAACAGGTTTCACAAAGAAATCGTGAGAAGAACCCCCTGGACCCGCCAATTTTATTCTCGGCGGACCTATAGCCCCAGGGGTGAAAAAATCGACGACCTGATTGAATGGACTCGATCGAACTGGGATGATTTAGTCCTTAAGCCCGAGAGAGGTTATTCGGGAAAAGGCGTGCGGGTCGGGCAAATCAACAAGGATCCGGACGAAGCGATAAGTCTGGCGTTAAAAGAAAAAAACTATATCGTCCAGGAAAAAATTCCTCTTGCGCTCTGGGCCGAAGAAATTCCCGTATTGGAAAATGAACATGTGGTTATGGAGCGCTGCCAGACTGATTTTCGCTGCCTCATGGGGCACAAAGGCATGTTTGGATTTTTAGGCCGTTATGGAGGTGTACCCACGAATGTCGGCAGTGGAGGCGGGGTGCAGCCGCTGGGCGTACTGGGTTCGGACATGCCTGTCCGGGAAGCGGTGAACAGAATTAATGAAGCTATTCTGAGCATTGAATATGAGTTGTTGTCTGAAGTTGACCGGATGCAGAAAAAAATGGCCCTTGAACACGAGTTCACGTATCTCCTGGGTCCTATCAGGATCGCTCTGAGACCGAGAGTGATTACCACTTATCAACTTAACGCTTTGGAAAACTACTGTACAAAGTTATGGTCTGATTGCTTGATATTGGAAAAAATGTGGTTGGCCGGGGAACTGGATGAGATCATTAAGATCGAAGAAGAGGAGTTGGAAATTGCTCGCATGCATCCCTGGGGAGGAGATCCTGCCATTATTGCATCGGACGGTCTGTTCAGCTTCGGGGCACACCCGGA
>CAZBOB010000240.1:0-4436 GCA_964492995.1 uncultured Desulfobacteraceae bacterium
CAACCACCGGTTATGATATCTATAATTCAACTGCCAGATGTAAGATAACGATTAGGTATCACAACATCGGCAATAGGTCATTTAATGGCCAGAAAGCACACATTTTTCAATGATCCATTTTCGTTCTATAGTTTTAATTCTGCAAATTTGCATAATTTTCAGGGCATCTTTTATAGGCTTTTGTGCAAAGGCTTGTTCCTAAGTGATGCAGAATGTGCACAATAAACAGGAAATAATTCCGAATTATTCAATAAACGAGAAATAATTCTCACTACTCACTAGTTAGACATTTTAAGAATATTTAGGAGATCGATTTATATATGGCAATGTATAGACTCAAGAGAGGCGAAAGCAAGTTAGAAAGGCTTGAAGAATTCGAATATGCATCTGAGGGCAGCCACGATTTTTCACCGCAAAAGATACTGACAGCAAACCCAGAAATTATTTTCGGTCTACCAGAATTGGAGCTAATTAATACAGAGGCCCTCATCTCCTTTTCAGAATATGCCACCGCGCGCGGAAGCATCGACTTACTGATGATCGGTTCAAATGCAGAGATAATTATAGTCGAAACCAAGCTTTTGAGAAATCCCGAATCAACAAGACAGGTTGTGGCACAGATTATCGATTATATTAAAGCATTTTCGGAAGAAACCTTGAATGATTTAATACGAAAAACCAAATTACGGTTTCCAAGTGAAGTAGGACGACTGATAAATGATGTAAATTTTGCTGCGCTTGTTCAAGAAAACATTAAAACCGGCAACTATAAAGTTATCGTGGTTGGAGACTATATTCATCCAAATGTTTTGGGGATGATCGAGTCAATTCATTCTGCACCACATTTGTCCTTTACAATTCACCTTGTAGACCTTCATACATGTCGATCCGAGTCGGATGAGATCATAATCAAACCAGGAATTGTTGCGTCGACTGTCGAGGTTGAGAGGAGCGTTATAAAAATCGATATAGAGCCAGCCTCTACAACTTATCGGATTAACGCTCAAACTCCAGAACCAAAAGGAAAAGGAACGAAACCGATTCTTACATGGGATCAATACTTATCCAATTTGAGTGATCCGTCTTTTCGACAAATTATAGATGATTTTCACCAGCATTGGATCGAGGAAATAGATGACAGTATTAACATGGGACAAGTCGGTTTCTCCGCAGGTTTAGAGTATGGAGGAAAAAGAATTCCAATACAGTACGTCTATGATAATCGCATCGCAATCATCTCTGAGAAAGCCGGAAAATATTCAAACATACCGAAGGCACTATATGAAGACTATCTAATGGATCTCAAACAGTCAGCCTATCTTCACGATAAATACATTGCCAGTGGCAAGGTTGAGGTGCATTTTTCATCAATAGATAAGGAGATACTCTCCATAATTCTAAACTCAGCCATTAAACTAGCAAAACGCTACAAAAGCACTGCCGAATTATAGTAATGTCTAACAAGGCGCTTTCACACGGAGCGCAAGAAAACTGCGCCCGGTGAAGCGCAGTCGTTACAGATATCTCCCAGGGATCTCATATTTAGCAATTTATGTGCTCGTGGCAAGCTGTACAACATTTGATTTTAATTAGATTTTTTTAACCCTAAAGATTGAAAAACTCAATATTGAAATATAGGATAAAAACATGTCTACTCAAACCTTTAGAATAGTTCATTTGAGCGATATTCATTTTGGTAAATTTCATCGTTTCACAAGTAATGGTGCAACCACTAGACTCGAACATCTTACTGGTGGCAGCCTGCTTGAAAGTCTATCAGATGATATAAAATCAATCGGAGCCATACCAGATTTAATTGTGATATCAGGTGATCTAACTTCAACTGGAAACACGGAGGAATTCAAACAAACAAAATTTTTCTTGTCTGAAATTTGCAGAAGATTCGATCTCGATCCTTCTCGTTTCCTTATCGTTCCTGGAAACCATGATGTTTTCTGGGATAAAGAATCAGGTTCTGTTTCTAGGGGTGATTATCTCACCTTTTTATCACTTTTTTTCAAATTGCCCGTTGATAAGATGGAACTACCATCTTATAATTTTGAAGATATTTTTTTTATCGGATTTGATTCTACTAAACTGTTGAGTCAACACTATGGAGGTTTAGGAGTTGTAGGCGAGGAGCAGCTAAGAGCTGCAAAAAAGAAAGTTCAAGAAGCTTCAGGGGCTCGAATAAAATTCCTCGTTTTACATCACCATTTGCTTCCAGTTTCTTGGGTGGAACCTGGGCCAATTGAAAAAGTTAAAAGCATGACCTTAGATGCCCCTATGATACTATCTTGGGCACAAGAGCTTGGGTTTACTGGAATTATTCATGGTCATCAACACCAGCACTTCATATCTACCTTCCATTTCGCAGACCGAAAAGGAGTACCATTTGTAATTACAGGTGGTGCTAGTATCGGATCTACTGAATTGCCACCCCAGACAAAAAATGGATATCAATGGATAGAAATTCAAAAACGCCATTTAATATTCACACGCAGAGATTTAGAAGGAACTAATAAATTTCAACTTGCCAATAAAATTGAATTCGTTCGTGAAAGATCTGGTACATTCGCATCTACCTCAATACCAAGTGCAAGGCAATACCGAGAACCAAGCCTAACTGAATTACGAAGTTTAATGGGAGATGCTGCAGTGCAAGTTTTGGAAGCCGTGAGTCCTTGTTATGGTCCGTCAGGTGGATTAAAGGCAGTTTCTAAAACAGGAGGATGCTCGCATGTTCGGGATGGAATGAATATAATGAGATCATTAAGTGCTCCTGATCCAATTCAAAATCGCTTTTTTGAGGTTGGTTTAGAACTTGTGAGGGATGTCGGAGATATGGCTGGAGACGGAAAGAAGACAGCTGCTTTGCTTTGGGCTAAATCAGTTGAAAATGCTTTTAAAAAAATAGAGGACGGATTTTCTGACACACTTATTGCAGATGGCATAAAAGATGCTAGCAGAATGGCTGCAAAGTATATCACAGAAAATAGCAGACCGACGAAAGACCAAAAACAGATTGCTCAAATAGCAAAAACTGCAGCACATGGAAGGGAAAAAATAGGAGAGATAATTGCTGAAGCTATGAATAAAATTGGCAAGGAAGGAATGATATATGTAAAATCAAACATTTCGCCCGAAGGAGAATTTCAAATCTCTCTCCAGATAGAGGAATGTAAATTTGAAAATGGTAATATGCCTGATTGGATTTTTGAAATTATGCCGAAGGACAAAAATGAAATAGTTTTAAACAATCCCGGATTTTTTCTATATAACAGAACAATAAATTCCGTCCCAGAGGTATTACCAGTACTGGAGATCGCACATGCAAATCGACGTCCTTTGGTACTTGTGTGCGAAGGGATTGAAGGAGAGGCTCTTTCAACCATAACAATTAACACGCTGCAGAAAACAGTTATCGCGATTCCTATTAGCTATCAAAGAACAAGTTTAAAAGAAATAACAAAGGATATCTCTATACTAACTGGCGCAAGGCTTTTAAGGAAAGAAGCAGGTGCCTTACCAAAAAATGTAACTTTGGAAGATTTGGGTTCTGCAGAACAGGCGATAATAGGTTTTGAAAAATTTTATCTTAAAGTTAGTGAGGATATAAAAAAGCTTGATCCGATTCGTAAATTTGTGACCAAATTGCGAACATTAGCAAATGAGATGCAATCCCCTTTTGAGCGCGAAAAAATTCAAAATCGTCTTGCCCGTATAGTCGGCGCGCATGCCACAATAATTATTTGCGGTAGCTCCAAATCAGATATTCGCATTTTAACTGGATTAATGGCAAATGCTTTAAACTCAGCTCGAGCAGCTGTAGAAGAAGGAATTGTCATAGGAAGTGGAATAAGTTATTTATTAGCAGGCCAATATGTTAAAAATAATTGCACAGGAACTCCAGATTATCTTGCTGGAGTTGATTCATTTGTGAAAGCTCTTTCTTTACCTTTTTCAGAAATTGTGAAATCAATGGGTCAAGATATTGATACTGTTGAAAAAACTATATTAGCAAGCCCTAACAGTTCTTTTAACTACTGGGACAATGGTTTAATTGAAGATTATTTAAAAGGGCCACTTGACCCTGCAAAACTCGTTAAACGAGTTATTTTATTAGCTGGTGAATCAACAGCCAGAATGATTAGGACAAAATCAGTGGAATTTTTACCTCCGGGAGAACAAAAAGCTCCAGAAAGAAAAGGCTATAACGAGGGATTTGATACGGTTTAATAAATAAAGCATGTATTGTTGCTATTTCTATTCAATAAAATTATCATTTAAAAATTTCAGATATCTCCCAGGTATTTTGGATGAACAATGAACGAAATAATCTCAATAGGTCGCAGAAAATGTTAGAGATGAAATACTGATTAGTTATGTTGTCAGTTTAATTATGTTGTGAGAATTTAATTCCGTTATTTTATTCT
>CAZBOB010000241.1:0-4435 GCA_964492995.1 uncultured Desulfobacteraceae bacterium
GGAATTAGGGGGAAAGTCAAGGGATTTTACGCAACTTGTTGCGGAAAATCCAGTTAATTGGTTGATTAGTTGATTGGTTAATTGGTATTTTTCCCCGATCCCTCAGTTTTTCTCTTTCGGAGATATTTAATATAGCCATTAGTCATTTTTATTAAGGAAAAAAGACCTTCTTTATATTCTTCTAACTCTTTGACATTTATATACCCTTCATCGAGAGCTACAGTAAGGTGGTCACACATCTCGAACAAAGAACCTCTTGCTTGCCGGCAGAATCTAATATTTTCCTGAAAGTGAAATCTCCCGTACCCCTCAGCAATGTTAGCAGTAAAGGAACGGGAAGCTCTTATCATCTGATCTTTAAGCTTGTATTTTTCGAATTCGGGAAATCTTTTTGTTAATTCTGAAATTTTCTTTCTGAATTTTCGACCTTCTCTCCAAACATCTAAATTTTCAAGACTGAATATATTATCGTCCATTTTTCTTCTCCTTTTTTACTAATAAACTAATTCCCCAATTAACAAGTAACTAACCTTCGGTTTTTCAATTTTACTCATTTATCGGGTTTGTAGGGTTCATTGGGTTTGTGGGGTTCGTAGGGTTCGTTGAGTTTGTTGGGTTTGTGGGGTTTATTGAGTTCATTGGGTTTATTGGGTTTGTTGAGTTTAATATTTTTTATGATTGAGAAGTATTTGGCTACGTTTGACAGAATCAATATTGCGGCGTTTCTACAAAAATCAATATATTTCCTCTAAGATATTTAGTACATCGTTTCTGTTCAATTCAACAACATTATTATCTATTCTATCTTTATAGAACGATAAATCCGAAAGCCAATTCAAATCATCCTTTTTAATTCCATATTCATGAAGAGTGAACGGAATTCTGTTTTCAACTGCGATTAAAACTTTATCCCATAATTCATTAATGTCTCCCATTTTCAATATATGAAGTAAATCAACTATCTTCTCCCCCATCTCTCTTTCATTGATTTTCAATAAAGGATATAACGGCATCGAACAGGCAATACCATGCGGAATATTAAAATACGCGGATAAGGGATAGCTTATTGAATGGGCTGCCGCCGTTTTTGTGTTAGAAAAGGCAAGTCCGGCATATATTGACGCGGTTAATAAAATTGCTCTTGTTTTGATTGATACCGGTTCTTCTAAGTTACCTAAATTGTTTATAATTAATTTAATCGCTTGCATCGATAAATTATCTGAAATTGGATTGGAATTTTTATTCCACAAAGCTTCAAAAGAATGTGATAAAGCATCAAGTGTCGAAGAAAGAGAAACAGATATCGGCAAAGATTTCAATAAATTAACATCATATATAGCAAAATCAGGGTAATTGTCGAACTCGGACAATGAACATTTTTTCTTATTTACCTTATCCCATATTGTCGCCCACATGGTAAGCTCACTACTTGTTCCATGGGTTGTGGGAACAGTAATGAATAAGGGTTTGTTGATATTTTTGTGAGAATTATCAAACAGTTCCTGAATGTTATAACAGGATTTATAAACCGCCATTCTTACAGCCTTGGCGGTATCGATTACAGAACCTCCACCAATAACGACTATTGTATCTGGCTGAAAATTTTTGACATAATCAAGCGCTTTTTGACAACTCTTTAAAGAAGGATTGTTTTCTATATCTGAAAAACATCGGAAATCTTCCAGCGAATTATTTAGATCTTCGAAATCTTTAGTCTTTTTAAACCGCTCTGAACATATTATAAAAATATTCTTTTGGCTATTAATAATATTTTCAATATCTTTATAGAAAGAATTTGAAAAAATGATTTTAACAGGATTCGAGTATTTCCACATTATTTTTCTAAAAATTCCATTAAAGATTTTTTCATTACCTCAGGTGAATCAGAAGGCCTTTCCAGATTGTCAATTGTTCCGGGGTTTATTTTTACATGAATAAAATGTGGTTTTTTGTAACTTTTTATATCTTTTAATATTTCTTGAAAATCTTCTATTTCTGATATATCGCTTACACACTTATATCCACACCCTTCTGCTATTTTCGCGAAATCTACTGTGTTGGATGTGTTTGGCTGTCCCCCTGTTGATTCATATCTATTATTATCAAAACATATATGGATAAGGTTCTTTGGTTGATAATATCCAATAGTGGAAAGAGTTCCCATCTTCATTAAAAGAGCTCCATCCCCGTCCAAAATATAAACATTCCTTTCGGGATGCTCTCTTGCGATTCCCAATCCTATTGCGCCTAAACAACCCATCGAACCCATCATATAGAATTTGCCTTTATTATTTACGCATTGATACAATTCTCTACCCGAGAATCCAGTCGCCCCTAAAAGTACATCATTGTCACTAACATTTTCTGAGAGCAATTCTATATACTCTATCCGTTTACTCAGATTATTATCGGATAGAGAACTAACCCTCTCATACTCCTCAAAGTAACCCTTTTTTATTATAAAGGCAAATGGTATAGTATTAGACTCGTAAAATTCCTTAGCTTTTTTTACCGAATCCTTTAAATCAGTTATTTCATCTTCCAATATAATATATGGAATATCAAAAACATCTAATAATTTTAGAATAGTTTTACCCATAACGTAATGCTGTGGAGCGTCTTTCTTGCCTGGTTCAGCGCGCCAGGAAATTAAAAGTAATGCAGGCAATTTATACAGTAATTGTAAAGAAGATAATGGGTTTAAAGCATTACCATACCCATCATTCTGCATATATACGACCGGTAATCTTCCGGATAACGCGAAACCGGCAGCCAATCCCATCGCTTCACCTTCTGAAGAACATAAATAGTTCTCCACATACGCATTATCATCTATATAGTTCAAAGGACATTTAAACACAGAACAAGGAATACCCACAAAAGGTGAAAAACCGGCTTCATATAATATTTTTACAAATACTTCCGCCTTCATTCATTTACTTCCCGGAATCAATGTTATTATTTCTTTAACAGGCATACAAAATTTTTCACACTCTAAAGCTCGTTCGTTTTCTAATATCGTTTCTGCTACTTTTCTCATTGAAGGATAAGCGCTTCTCAGCAATTGATTGGCGTAAATTACTATTCTGACTTCCGCATCAATCAATTCTTTTTCTGTTATCTGATTATATGTGCTGGGAACGGCAACTAAAGGTTTTCTATTTTTGAATTTGTTGTATTCTTCACAAAACTCCAATATTTCACCAGGAGACTTTTCTTTACTATGTATCATTATACCATCTGCCCCCGAAGCAATATAAGCTTTCGCTCTTTCCAAAGCGTCCTTAAGACCAGCTTTTAGTATTAAACTTTCTATTCTCGCGATTATCATAAAATCATCCGTGACCTGCGCTTTTTTCCCGTGGTTAATCTTTCTGGAAACATTTTCTATACTATCCTGGGTTTGTCCTGCTTCGGTACCAAATAGAGAATTCTTCTTTAATCCTACTTTATCTTCAATTATCACAGCAGATACGCCTTCCCTCTCCAAGTTCCTTACCATAAATACAAAATGTTCAGGCAATCCTCCTGTATCTCCATCATATATGATTGGTTTTGTTGTAACCTCCAATATATCATTGAGAGTATTCATTCTTGAGGTTAAATCAACACAACCTATATCCGGTTTTCCTTTTGTAATTGAATCCGTTAAGCTGCTTAACCACATCCCATCAAATTCTTTAATAATGTTATTTTTCTTAAGCTGAGTGTTTTCTACTATCAATCCGGTTAGTCCATTATGAACTTCAAGTATCCGCACTATCTTTTTTGCCCCAAGAAGTCTTCTCAATTTTTTCAACCTTACTTCAGGCGTCGTACCTATTTCTTTTAATCCGATATTTAATTTTGTAGATGATATTCCCGGAGTGTATTTGGGTTCAACGAGCTTGCCGCCCCATTCTTTTAAAGTCTCTACAACTCTTTCTCTTACTTCTCTTTGTACGCCAGTTTGCCAATCATCTCCATGAACCACAAAATCAGGTTTTATTTTTCTTAAATTAGGAACATAATCCAGAGTTTCTTGAGGTATCACTTGAGAAACTCCCTTTATGTTTTCAACTATAATTTTCCTCTGTTCATAGGTAAGAAACGGGAGCCTTTTATAACTAGCAATGGCTTCGTCAGTTAATAAACCAATAATAACCTCACCAAGTTTTTTTGCCTCATTGATAATATTAAGATGTCCCGGATGTATTAAATCCGCGCTCAATGCCGCGTATACTTTTTTCATTTTATCGTCTCCAATTTTCTTTTAATCTTAAAATTTATATAAAAAGTAACTGCTTCAGACATCATATTTGTCCATTATTTTTGAATTTTAATTTAAAGGAATTAGGGGAAAAGTCAAGGGATGTGCAAATAGCTAAAGCTATTTGCATAGTTAGGAAGTTAGAAAGTTAGATAGTTAGGAGGTTTATTTTTTCTTTTTAAGATA
>CAZBOB010000242.1:0-4429 GCA_964492995.1 uncultured Desulfobacteraceae bacterium
AAATCATTTTCGCAGTCTCTTAACTTTTGGTAGCCGTTAATTCTTATAACTAAACCATTTATTTTAATCGTCAAACTCGCTAATAACAATAATTTTTTCGTCAAATTTATGTAATTTTTACCCAAAACCGGTGTAAAAGCAGGTATTTTGCGGCTAAGAATAGCGAAAAACCACTAAAGTCCGAATAAAATACGGTTTTTTTATCTGCCACGAAGTCGCCGACGCTCCAAGGGATTCCGCCGAAGTGGCTATGTCCCTCACGCGAAGGCGGAAGCTATGGTGACGGAGCGACTCCAAGGCACTAAGAAAAAAATTGACACAGAAAACACGGAATCTTTAATTAGTGTTTGGTTTAACATTCATTGGTAAGAAAATATGATATATTATAAAATTCTCACTTTGGCCATATTTGTGGAGGGTTTCTTTAACTTGTTTTGAAGTGATACAGGATGAATCCTTAAGGGTTCCATTTTCTTTCATATATAAATCCAAACGCCGCTTTTCAATAGCTGCTTTAACATCATTTATTGCTTCACTAATATTACCATCCATTACATAACCGAGCATCCCACCTTTATCCAAATCGCGAGCGTATTGTCTATTGAAGTAACGGAACATTCCTTTTGTTACATACTTCCCAGCTAAAGTACCAAATCCGCTGGGAAAATGGACACGTAACCGTTTGCATTCAAAAGAAAAATAAATTTTTTCTCGATTCCGATAAATGGCCTTAATATCGATTTCGCCAATTTCTTCTCCCTGTTCGTCAATCTCTGCTGCTCGTAGAACTATAGTAAAAAAATACTTTGAACGGTTTTTATTTTCGATGAGATGTGCATAAAATTTGTTTGTGATTTTATCTTCTAAATTCTCTTCAGTTTTAAAGGATTTCCAAGACTGAAGAATTAATTTGATCGCTTGTTTTACTTCCTTTTGAGGAAATTGTTGTATCAATCTTGAAGAAGATGCTCCATACGCCGCCATTAACTGCCTCTCCGAATTTGAATAATGTAACCGGCGATTTCATCTGCATCGTTTAAAGCAGCAGTGCGAGACCAGAATCGCATCTGCATCGGTTTAAGGATATAAAGATCATCACCATCAAACACTTTTAGGTTTTGACAAAATACGAAATGCCCTTGTCTTTGCTGTAAAAGATGTCCCATTCTTTGAAGGATTTTTGCAAGACCCTCTTTTGATTCTAAAATGGGCACAGTTCTATTTATCCTATCCGACAGAGAAACATGAACCACAGAATAAGGCATGCCTCTGTAAACTTCGCCCTTCACTTTAAATTTACTGCCTTTCCCAAAATGATTCAGCATTTCACAGAGTGTCTCAGCATAAACATGGCACTCTTTTTCCTTGGTTTCTTTGAGTGTAGGAGTATCGTTTATGCTTTGGCTTGGCTTGGGATGAAAACTTTCCTTCGCTAATTGAAGCGTATCCTCAATCAACATTAGCTCATATTGATCTATGTCGTAATAATCTCGCACTAAGGGCTCAAGTTCCCTGCGAATCCTTTTAGCCCCCTGATTTCTTCTATCTTCTTGCCCAAACCAACTTTCTGATTTTAGCTTTTCTTCATAATCCTTAACTACGTGTGCTGCCTTATCCACAATCTCCTGCGCTTTCTTGGGATCAGGTGCGTCTTCAGGCAAAAAGAAAGGTAGAGAAAGCAATTCGTGAAAATGCACTTTGTCGCGCTCTATAGCCCAGTTGGCAGATGTGTGGAAAAGATAATATTGGAGAATATCTGATTTGATAACCACACAAAGAAAACGAAGTAGATTCTCATCTGCGCGTGGCCCTGTGATTGCTTGAATAGAATGGCGAAAGATAACTGGAAAATCACAATAGGCGACCTTCATATCTTTTGAGCCAACGCTTACCACTACTTTCGGAGACTCAAAAAAGCTTTCTGGTGGTAGATATTGAGCCAAAGGAAAACGTTCTCCAACAGGCTCAACATCGTAAGAGGAAACGACCAAATCATAGCGGCGATTCGCATCTAGGAAACCGTAATCATTATTCCACCAAGTATTTTTTAAGTGAACAGACTTTAAACCAGAGTTGAAGCCCTGACTTTTATGCCATCGCTTTTTTTCTCTTTTTTCTCCAGCCAAATCCCCGAGCTTGGGTAGCTCAATTAAACGCAAAAGCAGTCGTCGATCACGCCAAGAACCCCAATAATAAGACTTCCAAACAACCGGAGCATAGCCCTTGCCTGCGGCGTGAAGAATATCTTTTAATTCCAGATGAATAGAATCTTCTTCACGAATGTACACAGGCCCACCTTTTTGGCTCCGAATATCTGTTTTGGGAGATTCGTATAGAATAGCATTCTCAGGTTGTGATGGCATTGACTGAAAGCGAATGGCGACACATGGATGAATTGCGCTATCAAACAAGACAAAACGCAGGTCAGAAAAATTGACAACTTGGTCAACAGTAACAGACTTTAGCCATTTTTCTTGGAACTTGTTAGTATGATCATTAAGCAACACTGCGGCGGGCAATAATAGGCAAGCGATTCCAGAGTCAGAAAGATACTCAGAAGCTTTCCACATAAAACCATGAGCTATTTGTTTATTTGGCCCCCGCACTTGCGGTTTTTTGGATAACCATTTTAAAAAATCTACGTCTCTTTGATGAGGACCGCTGACCCATGGCGGATTACCTATAACAATATCGAAGTTTCGCTTTACGAAAGGAAGGTTTGGATTGAAAAGATTCCCCTCATGTACAGTATTCCTGCTATCATCTGTTGTGTTCGCCAATAGCGGGGGCAGTCTTTCACCGTATTTATGAAGATATTCCACATCCCTTGGTTTGAGCCATTCTAAAAAGGCAAGATATAAACTGAAGCACGTGATATGGCAGGCGGTGGGGCTTATATCAATTCCGTATAATTGATGCAACTTCGGCTTTAATTTTCGAGCCCAATCAATTCCTTCGGTTTTATTTGCTTTTCTGTAAAAACTTTCAGCAATGCGGTTAAATAAAGTTACAAGAAAAACGCCACTGCCGCAAGCAGGGTCAAGAATTTCAAGCTCATGAATTGGCTTGTTAATTTTTTTTTCAATATCTTCCAAAGCAATATCCACGGTTAATTCAGCCAAATGCAAAGGAGTATAATATGCTCCTGTTGTTCGTTTTGAATCTTCACCTTCCCGTAATTCTTTTAGTTTCCCCTGTTCACCGAGAAAACTCTCATATACCGCACTAATAGTTTCGATGGGAATTACACTAAAATCATAGGCCCAAAACCCAAGGACTTTTTGTCCTGTTTCAATATCATGCACTTGCAGAAAATTATCTACGGATTGCATAAAGTCATCGGTATAAAGCTTTTTTTCTTTCGCGATACTATCTGGGAACAGGCTTCCATTGAATTTTTCTCTTACATAATCAAATATCTTACATAATAACTCTTGTCTCTTTCTGTTATCAGTTGTATCTTTGAACAAATTCTGGAGAAAATACCCCTCACTATTTTCGGTGGCTGGTCTCAGTTTTTTCAACATCTCATTATCAAAATGCTTACCTTTAATCATCCCTCTCTCAATAAGATAGCAAACAAATAAAAGTCTGGTCAGAAAATGGTGAGCAAACTTGAGGTTATCCTCTTTTTCTTCTTCGGTTTTTCCTGGCTGAGTTTCTGCCAATTGAAGTGCTGTCGCATTCAAATTATCCAGAAGATATTTATCAACGGCATTACTCCGTGAAAAAGCATTTGGTTTTTGCTTATAAATTATACCGGACTCGATTGCGTTCCATAACTGGTCAAGTTCCAATGTGTCGGCAACAACTTCGAGAATAGGTTGAATCCGTTGCTCGCTGTCTTTTTTTTCGGGTTTGATATAAGCCGTATACACATGGACCTGATTACGAGATTTTACAACCAGCATAGGGACTACTGCTTGGTTCCATAAAAATCGTTGCCACTGCCGTATATCTTCATCTGATATTCTGTTTGTCTTGACTTTTTTTAGGTATGCTGCCGGTGACTTACCAACATAAAAAACGGCATCGGGTTGGAATATATGCTTATAATCTCCCCGAAGGGTGCGGTAAACGATGTACGCGTAATGCCATCCTTTTGATTCCTGCCAGAAGCTGTCCGCATCATGATAAATCTGTCGCGACCAAGGAGTTATATCTATTACTTCAGATATGGTTTGAGTCTCATTCATATGAGGACAATTTATATCTTCACATTACTAATTTCAAGAGCTTTCTTTATGGCCGTTGAATCTGACAAATAAATCCTTGTACTCTGCAATTAATTTTCGTGCTTTTTCGTGGCAAAAATATTTGTAAAAAATGCCGTTTTTTGCTTGAAAAACAGCCCCTTTCTAGTATAATTACGATTGTGCTCAGGTAGCACAGAAGTCTCGCCAATGGCGGGTAAAATCTCGCCAATGGC
>CAZBOB010000243.1:0-4379 GCA_964492995.1 uncultured Desulfobacteraceae bacterium
GTTCGATGTTCGACGTTCATCTTTTATATGTCCTCAAGATGTGGATTTTTCATTAAAATATGTTGAATCTTAATTTAGGATAGGGCAGTAGCCCTGCATTTAATCTCTCCATTTCCCTTTATATCAATTCTCCAAAGGGCTTTTTCCAGGCGTCTTTGAGTTCCTGCACAGGAATGTTAATAAGCGGCCTGCTGTCAATCCCCTTTATGATGAAATCGGATTCATGGGTTACGGACCCTATACAGGCAAAGGCAAGCCCTTTAAAAATTTCTTCGAAAATCTTTCGGTTTTCAGAATCGATGGTTACAATGAAACGGCCGGCAGATTCCGAAAACAAAATAACATCATTGCGATCAAGCGGATCAGACGGAACAAGACCAAGCTCAACCGTCATCCCGAGATTTCCGCCCATAGCCACCATGGCAAGGTGTACCCCCAGACCGCCACGATATATACCGTGAACAGAAGCCACCTGTTCTTTGTAAACGGCATGGCCCAAAGCCCTGTACAGATCGGCGAACTCTTCCGTAAAAACATGAGGCACATTCAGCCCCACGTACCCCAAATGCTCGTAATATTCCGATCCACCGAGTTCGTTTCGCGTGGTCCCCAGTATGTAAACCAGGTCTCCGGGCATTTTGCTGTCCATGGTGACACATTTTGCGATATCGTCGATAACGGACGTGACGGAAAACTGAAGGGTTTCCAGTGCTGATACTTTGTGGGTTTCGCCGTATGGCCCGGTAAGGTGGCCGTCAACGTACATACTGTCCTTGCCGGAGAGAAGCGGTATTTCATACGACAGACAGATGTCACGCAATGCCCGGCATGATCGCACAAGCTGTGCCGCTTTGAATTTGCCGTCCGGGTTATCTTGAGGGTGAAATTGAATACTGGGCCAGCAGAAATTATCCACGCCGCCGATACGGTCAAAATTTGCACCCACAGCAAGGAGTCTGCGCACCGCCTCATCAATTGTACAGCTTGTCATGTGATAGGCATCGATGGCTGAATAGGCGGGCAGCAGCGCCTGGGAAAATACAAGACCTTTTTTAGAGTCGAGTACAGGCCGTATGACCACCGCGTCACTATTGACATCACGATCCGCACCCACGAGAGGCTTAATCACGCTGGACCCCTGCACTTCATGATCATACTGCCTGCTTATCCATTCCTTGGAGCAGATATTAGGGCGTGAAAGCAGGTTCTTTAGTAACACTTCATAGTCACACGGTTCTTTAAGAACAGGCTCAAACAAACCCCGTCTTTCCGGTGTCTGCCAATGTGCATCAAATTCCCACTGGGGGAAACCCGACGTTAAAAAATCCATATCTATATAGGCACAGGTCCTGCCGTTATAGGTGATATGAAGTTTGCCCGTATTCGTGTAACGGCCGATGACCGTACTCTCTACGGCATGCATTCCGGATAGCTGCATAAAACGTTCAAGATGCGCCGGATTAACCGCCACGGTCATTCGTTCCTGGGATTCGGAAACCCATATCTCCCACTGATCAAGCCCTTGATATTTTAAGGGAACTTTTTCAAGTTGGATCTCACACCCGTTGCTAAAACGGGCCGATTCACCCACTGATGATGAGAGTCCTCCCCCGCCGTTATCCGTAATAAATCTTATCAGTCCCCGGTCCCTGGCCTCTAAAAGAAAATCGTGCATTTTTTTCTGGGTATAGGGATCACCGATCTGAACGTGACCGGCAGGGGTGTGCTCGGAAAAACTCTCTGACGAAGCGGTAACGCCGTGAATTCCGTCTTTACCGACCCTCCCGCCGCACATGATAATCAGTTCTCCGGGAGATGTTTTCTTTGTTTCCGACGGTTCTTCCCCGATAAAAGCCGGCATAATTCCCAGCGCCGTTACAAAAACAAGGCACTTTCCCATATATCCGGGATGAAAAAGCACCTGGCCGAAGGTCGTGGGAATTCCGCTCTTGTTACCGCCGTCTCTTACCCCTTCAATAACACCATCCAGAAGGCGTCTGGGATGGAGACGCGGCTTAAGGGCCCCGTTATAATCCCTGGGTCCGACACAATAGCCGTAACTGCCCATAACCAGCTTCGACCCTTTGCCGGTTCCCAGGGGATCACGGTAAACCCCGACAATTCCGGTAATGGCTCCGCCGTATGCCTCCATATTGGACGGAGAATTGTGGGTTTCCCCGGTAATAACGTAATAATGGTTGCTGTCAAATCGTCCCACACCGGCATTATCCCACAAAACCGATACAACCCAGGGATTTTTCTCCTTCAGGGTCAGCGTCGGCGTCTCGATGCAGGTTTTAAATAAATTGTCCACAACTTCGGTCTCACCGGTTTCAAGATCTAAATAACGGAACAGCCCTCGAAATGTATTATGATTACAATGATCGCTTCTGGCCTGGGAAATATATTCAAGTTCAATATCCGTGGGATCTGAAAGGTCTACGGAAGCCCGTGAGGCTTGCACCTCGGCATCCAAAAAATAGGACCTTATGAAGGGTATATCCGCAGGGTTCAATGCCAGGCCCCGTTCATCACTAATCTTTTTTAAGGTCGAATCGCTGTCTACCGATATTGTTGAAACCGTGGGTGTATGGTCAAGTATTACTCTGGGGATGATAATACCGGTTCCTTCGGAAGGATTCCATTTGTCGGCCGGAAAAATTTTCCACTGCTGGATAATATCATTGGCAAGAAGTTCGGCAGCAATCTTGTCCATATCTCCCGCGGTCAGGTCTTTACCTTTCAGGCAATACCGCTTTGAAGTGTAGATCGCTTGACCCGGCCCGAACGTTATCCCCAGAATATCTTCCACCGCCTCAACAGCGGTACTTCCGGGATTATCTCTGACGCCCGGTCTGTAGCCGACCCAGATGGTCCAGTCAAATTCCATATCAAGGGGATTGAAGGAGGAGATCTGTGTCACAGGATTGGTAAAGATTTCTGTTTGGATGGTTTTCAGCTGATCCTTGGAAAGATCGGTGTCAATGGTGACAATATAAACGCAACGAACGCTGACGAGGTCAATACCAAAATAATTCTTTGACTTCTGACGAATTCCGTTCCCTTCAGCATCAAACAGCTCAGATTTTAGTGCTATCTCAAGTCGATATGGCATCGTCGAATTGCCGCCACCCGTAGTAACAATTAACTAAAAAAGACCCGCGCAATATCATTATAGAACACATATATCATCAGCAGTATCAACACAAATATACCTGCCTGCTGGGCAATCTCTCGCACCCTTATACTTACCGGACTTCCCGTGACCACCTCAATAAAAAAGAAAAGAAGATGGCCGCCGTCCAGAACCGGGATGGGAAGAAAATTGAGAATGGCAAGGTTTATGCTGATCAGTGCAATGAAAAAGATCAAATTGGTCGCCCCCTCCCTGGCCTGCTCCCCGGCCATCTGGGCGATCATGATCGGCCCGCTCAGTGTTTTTGGCGAAATAGTCCCCTGCAAAAGCTTTATAACACCCTTTATGGTCAGGACGGTGATATTATAGGTCTGTATAATGCCTTCCCAAACGGACTGAAACACATTCAATTCTTTTGAAAACCCGTTACCTGACGCGGTAATTCCGATGACATACCGTTCTACATCTTCGTTAAATATATTTTTAAATGTTTTGATTTCCGGCGTAATATTTACAACCCGGGTAGAATCTCCTCGACGCACGGATATCGAAAGGGGCTTGCCTTTGCTTCCCGTAATAATTTCTGCCATTTCCTCCCAGGTTGATAGATCAACTCCATTTATGGATG
This sequence comes from uncultured Desulfobacteraceae bacterium, assembly GCA_964492995.1. Taxonomy (GTDB): domain Bacteria; phylum Desulfobacterota; class Desulfobacteria; order Desulfobacterales; family UBA11574; genus S5133MH16. The sequence continues at coordinate 3,765 of CAZBOB010000243.1, forward strand.
TAATCAGGTCATCTTTTTCCAGACCTCCCCGGTATGCAGGTGTACCTTCCTGCACCTCTCCTATGGAAGGCTGCAAGATAAACATGCCGAAAATTTGAAAAATACCAAAGAATATTATCACGGCCAGAAGGAAATTAAAAAGAGGACCGGCCGCAACGATGAGTATCCTTTTCCAGACATTTTTGTGGGTAAATGAGATCGGAATGTCAGCGGGATCTAACTCGGCATTGGGTTGCTCGCCAACCATTTTAACATAGCCGCCTAAAGGTATGGCGGAAATGATATAATCGGTAATGCCGATCTTTTTACCGATTAATCTGGGGCCAAAACCGAGTGAAAATTTTTCAACCCCCACGCCGAATAACCTGGCGACCAGGAAATGTCCCAGCTCATGAAAAAATATCAGTATGCCCAAAACGATGACTAATGCAAATATATTAACGCTCATTACCGTAGTAGTTCCTGCTTAAGAGTGATTGTAAGATTATAATTGATAAATTCGTAAGAAGTCGAATCAATTATTTTTTTATTTTCTTTAATATAAAATTTGTCTATTTTGTGGCAAAAAAAGTTGAATTACACCACGAAGAGCACGAAGATTATATGTTCATAATA
>CAZBOB010000244.1:0-4293 GCA_964492995.1 uncultured Desulfobacteraceae bacterium
AACATAGCACTATCCAGTTTGAAAGCGAATTCTGTGGAGACGATCTATTGCAAGATCATGTCCACAGCTAATGGAATGGGAAAACAATGGGCATTGAATTTAACGTTCTCTTTTATAGCTCTATTGCCGGTTTATCAACCATTTTGGGAATTATACTCGTACTCCTTAAGGAGAGGCTGGTTCTTAAATACTCCCATTATGTAAATTCCTTTGCTGCAGGGTTAATTTTGGGGGTTGCTTTTTTCCATCTCTTTCCCGAATCACTGGAACTTTCTAACAACGCGTTACCCTTTATATTAATAGGTTTTCTTATCTTTTATTTGCTGGAAAATGTGATGGTACTCCATTCGGGCTCTGAGATCCACTTTAAAGAAAAGAAGAGTTCTCGCCATACAAAAGGCAAGGTCATGTTCTCCGGCCTTTTTTTTCATTCTTTTGTTGATGGGATCATTATCGGGATAGGTTTTGAAATAGATTTTAAGTTGGGGTTGCTAACTTCCCTGGGGGTTATCGCGCATGAGCTTCCCGAAGGTGTTACCACTTTTGCTTTGCTGATTAACTCAATGGGAAGAAAAACTGCCCTGAAGCTGTCAATTGCCGTGGGTCTGGCTACTCCATTAGGCGCTCTGATCTCCCTGACTTTCATGAAGAGTCTATCGGAAGCCATGGTGGGTTTAATGTTAGCAATAGCCGGAGGATCTTTTCTTTATATTGCTGCTTCCGATCTGATTCCGGAAACCCATGAAGAAAAGGGATTTGTAAATGCAGGATTTCTGCTTATAGGGGTCATCTTTTTATATTTATTATCTGAAACCATAAATGGGTAATCCTAAGGGGTCACTCAAATTTGAGCCATTTTTTTCAAAGGTCTCGTTCAGTCGGCACGTCATTGGAATATTGGTTTTTTATTGAGACTTCAAGAATCATTTTGTCTTCTGAGCCGAAGTGTCTGCAAAGCGTTTCGAAAATCTCAGCGCCATGCTTGATAAAATAGCAATTTTTAAAGACGCCGGGATCAACCATACCCTCAGAAGTCAGATGGATGAGCAAATCTTGAAGCGGTTTATAGAATTCTCCCACAAAAATTTGGGGTTTGTAGTAACCAATACCGAGTTTCTTCTTTACAAAGGTAATGGCATTTTCAAGGTTGGTGCCCACTCCGCCTTTGAAATAAATGTCTGCCTCGGTGGTTTCAGATAAAATCTCCTGTCTTTCCAGTAAATCATTTCGGCCCAAATGCGCTGCAAAATCCACGTGGGTATCAATGTCTACTCCTGGAATCTTCCAATAGACGGCGCCACAGAGCAATCCCAGAGAAGTCGTGGTTTTGGATACAAACGACATGATACTTCCGGCGCTGCCGCCGGTTAGGATACCGCAAATGCCTCCATGGAAATCCTTGAATGACTTAATGCTGTCTACGATTTCTTTCTGGGTGTCGGCATCTACACTCCCTGCGGTGCCGTAGATCGCGGCCAGCTTCCTTGAGCTGAAGGCTTCATGGAATGAAGGTATCACCGAAGACCGCATGAAGAAGCGCTTGTATAAGACCATGTCGCCTTGCAGAGGACTCTTCCAATAAATTTCAACACCCATATCCTGAAGCGTATTCATAAAGACAAGGTGCTCTGATCTGAAAAAGTATTCCTCTTCAGGGGCCCTTCTGAACGTCAGATCACTGAGGAGGCCAAGGTCAGCAGCTACAATGAGATAAGATGCAAAGCGTCGATTAGGGAAATCTTGCAAAATCAATGCTGTATTTGGTTTCAGCTCATGTAGCAGTAAGTCGTACCTTTCATTCAGCGTGATGAATCTTTGCCCCCCAGTTTCACTAACGGCTGCGATAGTTTTTTCGTTTACGTCCCGGTTCGCGTAAAGTTTCTCTAATAAGGCGGAATTCAGGTCAATATAGAACTTTCTCTTTACATTTTGTCGGGAGGAAGCTGGTTTGTAAACTTCGAAATGAGCCATTTCCTTGACAAAGTCTTTTTCCCCGCCAACAAGCTCAAGATAGATGATCCCATTGGTGTGTTTGCTTCCCACCCTGGCATCTGCATGCTCCGGATCTATAATATACATTTCGTTTTGCTGGGTAAAAAGGGTCGTATGGGAGATGACTCCGCTTCCTGCAGGCACGATGAGCTGGTCAACCTTTTGCTCCGGCTGGGCAAAATATAGATCTTCCCGAGGGATCCTTTTTTGCACGGCAGCCTTCAGATATTCGGGTGTCAGGACATTGGGGTTGGGAAGATGCACAAAAGGCATAACCGGTATAGCCAGAATGCCTTCCTCGATCACCCGGGTTCCCTTTGGAACAATGATTATGCGATTTGAAATCAGATTGATGAGTTCCTGTGCCCTGTATTTAAGTTTAGAATTTCTTAAATAAATCTTACTGACTTCAAGGCCGGGTTCCATCAACTGGTTAATCGTGAGGCCTGCAGCGTATTCGGGAATATAAAACCAGAATCTCGCTTCATATGAAATCTTGTCCCCTTTGAGTTCAAAGGAGCTCAGTTTCTCCTGGTTAATTCCAAGCCTGGCCTTTGTGCTGTGTAGGTCCGTTGTCAGGCAGTCCTGATTGCGCAGGAAATACTGCATCTGTTCATTCTCAAGGTATGTTGCGACCCGCGCAACGACTTCAGTCTCATCTGCATGAATGATCTTTTCGATTTGACAATCAGGGCTTTCATTTAGGGACATAATAAAACTCCAAAAAAATATGTTTTTCAAACTATTTTTAGCGTTCACACTTATTTTGATCGCTGAATTTTATCCGTTATTTTTTTAATCACACTCTTTTTCTCTTCGGACTTCTCACTTTCAGACTCCTTAAAGCCTTTTTTTGCAGCTTCGATAATGGCAAGACACGGGTTTTTATCGCCCAATTGGCCGTTGGCCAGAACCGCAGCAAGGCCAAAAGGTCCAAAAAGAGCCATGCCGCCGATAGCCTTTCCCAGAGTAATCATTGATCCGGTGGGATCGATAGATAGAGAAGGCTTGGAAAGGGTTCCCTTAAGTCTAAGTGTTTTTGTTAACTCACCAAAGCTCAGGCTGAACTTGGCCAGCCCTTTGATGCCCACCCCTTTTTTTGGAGACGGCTTGAGTAACAGATCAATTTCCTCTGTCTTAAGATCGATTTTACCATACCCGATCACAGTAACCTGACGGGTATCCAATATCAGTGCATTACTTTGCGCCAGGCCGTTTTTAATGTCAAATCCACCGGCAAAACAGTTGATTTTGGTGTATTTTTCGTCCTTTTTCAAGGGATTAAGTAGTTGTAAAAGGTCGGAACTCAGATCGCTTCCCAGGAGTTTGATGGCTTTTTGGTTGATACTCCCATCGCCCATGACCATAATGGTTTTACCGTTTAGCCCGGACATAAGTTCTGCGATCGAGTTTCCCCGGCTTTTGAGGTCCAGTTCCATATCCATATCGCCCTGGAGCGAGTCATTAATCCCCAGATTTTTGAGCATACCGCCAAGCTCGTACCGGTCGATTTTGAGTGCCGTGGCCACATCGGCAGCGTTGCCCTGGACATGGAGATCAAAATGTCCATCAAGCGTGCCGCCACCCATGACTGATTTCAGGGGGGTCACGGTAAGGTGTCCATCCTCTAATACCATATGCGCGGTAGTGTCACTGAGAAACAATAGTGGCAGCAAGAGCTGTTTTGCTTTAAGTTCAATTTCCGCGTCGACCTGCGTCAACACTTTGAGAGGCAAAGGGGTATCGGGAAAGACTTTACCCTTTCTGGCAGTAAGTTCGGCTGCATCCTTTTCCGGCTCGCCGGTCTTGTTCCCTTTTTTTGACAACAGGGGACGCAAATCGAATTTTTGGGATGAAAGATCAGCCGTGATCCGCGGCTTCTTGGCAGCCAGATTTATTTTTAGCGATCCATTTAGATCGTCCTCTTGGATTAAAGCTTTGAGGTCGGAAATCTTGTAAGATTTTGCCGAAAGGGCGACGGCGTTGCCGGAAACGGAAAAGGGGCCGTTAAATGGCATCGGCTTGCCGGTAATCTTTTTTAGGTTTGCAAGATCTTTGCCCTGAATATCAAAGTTAAGATTCATTCCCTTTATGGCCGTGATATCCTGGACCGCACCCGTGAACCTTGCCCTGGCCAATGCTTCATTGCCCACCTTGAGGTCGAGGTCCGTTAATCCCAGCCTGCCGTCAGGATCCGTGAGCTTGGCCGATACATCAAATGGGCCTAAATCCGGAATATAGGTTATATGAAACAGCTTTAAAATCTCAGGAATGGATCGGCCGTTTCCCGTAACCGTGATA
>CAZBOB010000245.1:0-4245 GCA_964492995.1 uncultured Desulfobacteraceae bacterium
TGAAGCGGAATTGTGTTTTCTCGGCTTCATCCCCGTCCGCCATCGGCTGCGCCTTAGGCGAATGCCGGGCGGGTGGAAGCCGTGAAAAAAAATCAAGTCAATCCAGTTAATCCTGTCAGAAAACATTTTGGCTTTATGTATAAATAATTATGAACTCATTAGTAACAGATCCAAATCAAAATATACTTTTTTTCACATGCCTTGATCTTGAACAAAAAACCTCATTTATGGATGGACACTAGTTAGTATCGAAATCAGACCGGATGGTTCACCGCTGAAAAAATCGGGTTAGACCTTTGGACAGCGCCCCCTGGTTTCGCAATATAGCTGGAGCAGGGCAAAGGCAACCGCATGTTTTTTTTGCCTTGGAGACCCCCACAGGGGCCACCGCTTCATGGCCTTTAAGATTCTTTCCAGGCTCTCATTAAACAGATGGGCGCGTTCAAACTCGCTGTAAGACCTGCCGCTTTCAGGGTCGAAGGTCGGAAACCAGACGGACACCCAACCTTCCACAGTTTCATCGTACATGTTCCACGCATCCGCAGGGTTCACATCCGGCGGCACGGTTCCCCAATTGATTTCCGGCATGTCAATGTTTTTGTCCAGAAACTCATTTAGCAGAGGATTCGGTTTCCTGGCCATTGGATCACCTCTTATTCTGCAAAACCCACAAGTTAGTTCGCTTCGCCCACCATTCCAATTGGGGCGAAGCCCCTAACTTGAGTGTGTTATGAGTCGGTTTCTTCGGTATCTTCTTCAGGTTTTTGTTTTGGACCCTTGGCGATCTCTTCGACAGTTTTGTAAATGGTTTTGAACGTTTCATGGAAACCGGTGGGGCCCAACCGCCCGGTCTCAATAAATTTAACGACAATTTCTTTGGTTGCTCTAAGAATCAATTCGTCGATCGAGCCCATTTGACAACTCCTTTTTATTATTAACTAAACCGGACAAACTGGAACTAAAAAATATTTGCCACAAAGACACAAAGACACAAAGGGTAAATTTATTAATTATTTTGATCTGTTAGCAGATAAAATTGCAGGTGTCAAGATTCTCGGCTGCCGCTTTATGGTCAGGGGATTAAAAAATTCTGAGAGTCTATTTGACACAGGGCGTATTATCAATTATTACAAGATGTAAATACCGAAATTGCCTCTCAAGTTTTACACTCTGTGAAACGGAGAAAACAAACAATGTCACCGGTGAATGAAAAGAATATAAAACACAAAATTGAAAGTCCGGATACAATTAAAGCCGACGTATTGGAGTGCATAGAATATGAATTTAAGTCCCGAAGGGACATTGATATTGTCATTAAACAGCCGGAGTATACCTCGCTATGTCCCATTTCCGGACTTCCTGATGTGGGCTGTATCACAATCAAATACCGGCCGGATACTAAAATCGTTGAATTAAAATCTTTAAAATATTACCTATTGCAATACAGAAACGTGGGGATTTTCTATGAGAGTCTGGTCAACCGGATTCTGGATGACCTGATTACCTTACTGGAACCCAAGTTTATGAACGTTACCGGAGATTTTACCGCAAGAGGCGGAATCACCACCACAGTTACCGTCGTATTTCAAGGAAAAAATAATGAATAAAAAAATAAAAACTCTTTATATAAAGATTCATATACTCGTATGGATTTTGTTTTTGCCGTTTTGTATCCTACTTATTACCGGATGTTCTTCTTACTCCAACATGAAAAAAAAGACAAAGAGGATTATTCGGGATTATAAGGTTCCGGATGAAGATTTGAAAAGAAGGGTTGCCATTGCGTTTTTTGAAAACAAAACCCCTTTCGTGGGTAAAGGATTAGAAGAAAACTTCCTTAAAGATCTGGTGGAAACCATTAAGACGTCATCCCAGGACATCCTTGTGTTAGCGCCGGATGATCCCGACTATCCTGATGATCTTGCAAACCTGCCCAGGCAGGCATCCGGTTTGATCGAAAACTTTGATCTGGCCAAAACCGGCAGATATCTCGGTTTGAATGCTGTGGTAACCGGAGCGTTAATAGATATCGCAAATCATAAAGAGGTTCAAGGAATGCTGTGGTTCAAAGACATTCACAACTATGTCAAGGTCCAGGTAATGACTGAGGTATATGATACCCAGACCGGCGCAAAACTGCTTGATAAGAGTTATACTCACCAAATCGAGGACGAGGATATATTATATGATGATGTATCATATTATGACTCAACCGACCAGACCAGTGAAATCAAAACCCATATAATAAATGATGCGTTGAAATTTATTGCTGCCGATATGGGAGAACAGATCTGTGATGCGGTCGTTTTACAGCCCTGGAAAGGATACATTACGTCGATCTTCGCAGAAAAAGTGGTTATTTCTTCCGGGGAAAAAGTGGGGATAGCGCCGGGTGATATATTTGAAGTTTATAACTGTAACGGCGTAGTTAAGGGAGTAGAAAAGCACCGGTTCTTTGTACCCGGTCTTAAGACCGGAGAGATTAAAATAACAAAGGTTTATCCTGATCGTGCCGAAGGGGTTCGTTTTTCAGGCCAAAATATACAGGCAGGCTGTACCATTCGTCCGAAGGATTGAACCTATGTTTTCACCCGATAAACAGCAATCGGTTCATTAACCCCCTTGACCGTTGCTGAAGGCAGGGTCTCAACTTCTATGTCATCGGGAAGTTGCTGATACGTGGATTTACTGATAAGGATTTCACCGCCTCTTGCCATGCCTTGTAGCCGTGCGGCAATATTGACCGGCATTCCAATGGAAGTAAACTCCTTGATTCTCAATGATCCCAAAATGCCGGAAAAGACTTTTCCGGTTGAAATCCCTATGCCGATTTTCAGTCGCAACCCATTTTTTTCATAAAGTTTATTGTCGATCTCCTTTGCTCTTTTTTGCATTTTAATGCCGGTTTTTACCGCTCTGATCGCATTATCCATGCATTCAACCGGCGAGCCGAAAACCACCATAATGCTGTCACCGATATGCTTGTCCACGGTTCCGTTATATTGGTATGCAATTTCACCCAGGGGGGTAAAATAGTCGTTGTTCAAAAAGGCCGCAACCTTATCCGGCGGAACCTGCTGGGACATCCGGGTGAAATTTCGAATATCGGAAAAAAGGATCGATACTTCATGGGATGTGGGTTTCAGAACTCCGGGTGATTTTTCAATCTTTTTATAAACCGGTTCTGAAACAAATTGTTTCAGTCGCTTTCGCACATTAATGGTGTGGAGCTTGGCCCTGAGTTCAATATTATCAAAGGGTTTGGTCAGGAAACCGTCGATTCCCTGGTTTGTGGCCTGAATGGCTGCTTCCATGGTTGCGTATCCGGTAAGAATGATACGCGTAATTTCGGGATTCATGGACCCGATAACGCCAAGTGTTTCAAGACCGTTCAATCCCGGCATTTTGTAGTCCGAGATGACCGTTTCGGTATCGAGAATGTTGTCTTTGACGAAGGATATACCTGCCTCACCGTTTTCTGCAGTATAGGTTCTATAGGACTCACTCTTGAGTGCACGAACCACGGCACGACGAATTCCTTCTTCATCATCGATAAAAAGTAGTTTGCTCATTGGATATTTTCCTCAGAAGTAATTTTTGTGCATTTTGTGGCAAAAGTTTTTTCATTGCCACTAAGACACCAAGGCATGAAGATTATAATGTTATTTAGTCCTGAAAAATCTAGTCCCCTGGGCCATGTCAGAGTTCTCTGGCTCTGCCTGAAGAATTGCTGCAAGAGTTTGAAGTGAACTAAAGCCTGCCCTGGTGCGATTCGGCTATGTGTATTCAGTATATGCTATGTGTCATGCCGGACCTAATTTATGATTATAAAGTACTGGTGATCGGTCTGGGCCAGGGTTTAAAGTGAGCTAAAGCCCGCCCTGGTGCGACTCGTACATGTATATTGATATCGGCTATACATCATTGCAAACCTGCATTTTTGAATATAGCGTATTGGTGATCGGTCTGGGCCAGGATTTTTACTTCTTATGTCAATTTTCGTGCCAAATCCGTATTTGCGTTAAACCCATTGGAATATTAAGGGGTGTTTTAAGCGCAATATGTTCAAAAACCCTTATCCCATAAGCGTTTGAGGACATCATTATTTTGTATTTATAAGAATTTTTATTTTAGAATTACATCAAAGAACAGAGGCATGAAAGGAGAATGCACAGAAAACTGTGCGTGCATGCACATTTTTCTGTGCAAATACTGCGCCAGTCGATAATAAAAGGGCCATTTCTG
>CAZBOB010000246.1:0-4228 GCA_964492995.1 uncultured Desulfobacteraceae bacterium
TTTCTATTAATGTAAGGAAACGATTGGCGATGTATTTCCAAACCGGCATGCCCCCCTTCAGCGCATAACCGCCGAGAATCCTGGACCCAAGCACGCAATGATAAAGACCGTTTCCGATCATGGAAACCATGGCCGGAACTAGCTTAGGTGTATATTGATAATCCGGATGAACCATAATGATAATATCACCACCGGCTTCGAGGGCAAGACTGTAGCAGGTCTTCTGGTTGGCACCGTAGCCCGAATTTGTTTAACCGGGGTGTTTTTTTCTACTTTTCTATCACCTTCTGTCCTGAATATTCCATACTGTATACCGGTTATTTTCATAAACCTTTTTCCAACATACTTTTTTAAGATTCGAAAAACGTTTAATTTCTTCCTGTGAAAAATTGTTTTTTAAATAATTGTCAACCAGTTCGGTCCGCATTAGGATGTGTGTAACATTCATAGACCTAATATATTCCAAAAATTTTTCTTCATCGTCAGAACTGTTTACCATATGCCTGATGGTAGACATTCCAAATGAAGACTCATTCTTATAAGCTCTGTCAAGATAATAGCCACGTCGTCCCAAAAACATGGTAAAAATCTTAGCATCGATCGGCAAGTTGTTGTTGATATACTCAACGGCATCATAGTGCAAAAGATGACGCTTTAAAAAAGCTTCTCTGGTTTCCTTCCCAAATACATACGGGAAAGGTTTGATGATATTCATGCGTCCTTTTAAATATAATAAATTAAAAATTAATAAAAATATGATAGTAGGAAAAATAATAAATTTGACAATTGATTTTATATTTTTTCTGGATATAAGAGGAGAATTTATCGTTCCCTCCTCCAGTTTGTCTACAAGGTCTTTTAGCCCCATTACAGCAAGAATGGAAAGAAATGGTAAAACCGGAACAATATAACGAACCTGTTTTGCAGTTAAAAAGTATGCCATAATTATAAAAATAACCGTAAAGCATACGAAGAAGATTTTGTCCTTGCCATACCTTTTGTTAAGCAACGCAAAAGGTAAAAATATTATCAAAATTGGATTTAAAGAACCTTGAAAGTACTGGTAACTGGTGTCTTTCCCCTGAAAAAACATACGTATGGGAATCAACAAAGTTTCCCAGAAACTTTCGCCGTACATGACTTCCCTTATCTTAAAGAAACTGATCTTTCCGGTTTTTCCAATTGCCTGTCCATGCAATACTCCTTGGACCGTCTGGTGATGCAGTAATTTAAAGAAGCTTTTAAAAAGAGGATAAAACGGATTGCCTGTCTGAAGATAATTCTTAAAATACCAGGGTGAAGCCACCAGAACCATAATAACAAAAAACAGCATACCGTATTGAAGTGCACCTGTTTGCCTGTTCGTATCGCGAACATAGCTCAACATCAACATAAGATTTACAATAAACCATGCAATTAAGGCATTGTATTTAGACCCGATTGCTATTCCCATACAAAACGAAGAAATCAAAACCCATTTGAACTGGCTATATTCTGAATTGCGCCACTTTATAAATGCCAGAACACTGGCGGTAGTGAAAAAGGTCATCCCCAAATCGATATATGCCGAGGTGGACAGCCAGACCACTATGGGCGTCGTGATAAAGATAACCATCCCCAATAATCCCCAGTTCCGGTCGAACTTTTGTTTAAGATAGAAATAAATCAGCCAGCCTGTGCAAAGTCCGAAACCAAGGTGGATGAATTTTGGGGCGATGTCATTTTTCAAATATAGGCAGACAAGATAAAAAATATTGATATACACCGGGTAATAGGAGTATTCTGCCCATGGTATTTCATAAAAGCCGCCGTGCTTAAGCCAGAGTTTGGGAACAGCCAGATGGTGGATTAGCGCATCGCGGGATATGGGAGGAGTCAGATTCGAGATAAATTCTGCGCTAAAAAATACAATAATAGTAGTGCACAAAAGGAAAAACGCTGTATTTCCAAGGGTTTTATGATTCATTTTCATTCACGGAAGCTCTGTCTATAAGGAAGTTCTGACTGATATAATTGCAATCTCTTTTTTAAACCCAAAGCCAGCTCTTGCGGACCATAAAGCAAGGCCAGTTTAAGCGCCTTTTGAGCTGTTAAAACCGCCGCATCAAATCTTTTCGTCTCTGCATAAGCTAAAGCAAGAGCATCCAATGCCAGCGGCTGATTATACCGGGTAACTTTACATAACATTTCAGCCAGTTTAACTGCTTCTTCGCCATTTCGATATTTTTCATCTACATGACTGGCCAATACCCATGACAAATTATATAGAACTTGAGTCATTTCCGGGTTCAATTCCAGAGCTTTTCTGTAAAGCAGAATTGCCTTTACGATTTTTCCTTGATTTAAATAAATTTTGCCAAGGTTATAATATACTCCCGCGTAATTTGGATTTTTTCTCAGGGCTTTATTATAATGATAAATGGCATCTTTAACATTTCCTTGATAAAGCAAGGCCGTTCCCAAGTTGTTATGGGCTTCCGCATAATTTGGTTTTATTCTCAGGGACTCATTATAGTGATAAATGGCATCTTGATAATTTTTCTGCTGAGTCAAGGTGTAACCCAAGTTGTTGTGAGCTTCGGCGTAATTGGGATTAATCTGCAATGCTTTGGAATAATGAAATATGGCTTTACCGAACTTACCTTCCTGTTTCAAAGCATTTCCTAATTCATTATGCGCCAGGCTATTATTGTGGGTCACATTGAGGTTGTGAGTAAAAAGTGTTACTCCGTTTTGCCAATGCCGTATTTGTAACCAGGTCGTTGCCATGAGGATTGGAAAAAGTGTTGCTGCAATTACGGCTAACCCCGCTTTTCTTCCACGCCATCTAAAAACAAGATCCGGAACGCCCCAGGCAATAACCATAAAAAGTCCTATGAGCGGCACATAGGCAAAACGGTCCGCTGTAGCCGGCCATAATCCTGCCTGTACCAACCCAATGACCGGAACAAGTGTTCCCATGTACCACAGCCATCCCACCGCAAGATAAGGTTTTGACTTTACTGCCCGTAATGCAAAAAAAGATATACATACAAGCAACAACCCGGCGCCGGAAACCTGCCACAACGGAAGCGTTTTAGGATATGGATAAAAGACCGCCAGGTTATGAGGCCACACCATCTTTTTGATATAGCTCACATAGGAAACCAAAGAATTGGCGATCCGAAGCTTCATTGGAACCGAAGCCGTTGATATTACAATTCCAAAACGCTGAATCGATAAAGAGGACAAATAAATGCAAATTGCTGAAAGACCTAATAATGGAATTTTTTCTAAAATCAGACGTAAAACGGGCGACGTCTGAAAGCCGGTGATTTTGGATGTAAGGGTCTCTTGATTATCGCTACTTCGTCGAGCCAAATTGAAACGACAAAGCGGCCAATAATCCAGTAATAGAAGCACAAATGGAAGGGTCACAAGCACCGGCTTGGCCATGAAACCCAAGACAAAAACAAGGAGCGTTAGTAAATATGTATGAAAGCTAGGACGCTCAGCATAACGAACATAGGTCAAAATGGTTAACATCCAGAAAAAGGTGCTCAAAACATTCTTACGCTCTGAGGCCCATGCAACCGATTCCACATTCAGAGGATGAAGCGCAAACATGGCAGCCACAAAGGCACTCTGCCAGAGTGCCCCGGTCATCCGTTTAAGCACCAAAAACAGCAACAACGTGTTTGCAATATGGAAAAACAAATTTGTCAAATGGTGCATCCCGAATTTCAAACCAAATAGTTGAAAAACCAACATATGTGACAGCCAGGTTAAGGGATGCCAATATCCAAAATCTGTGTTACTGAAAGCCCATGCTATATTTTTCCAGGTGATTCCCTCATGCACATGAGTATTTTGGGTGATGTATTTATTATCATCAAAAACCAAAAAGTCATGGCTAGGCAACTGCCAGTAGGCCGCAAGGATTGTCACAACTAAAAACAAACAAACGATAAATTCCGAACGTGTTTTATTTATAACATTAAACATTATAAAAGAAGTCCTAATTAAAACTCGTTGACATCTTAATATTTATGTTTATACCGAGTCGAGAATCCATAACCATGCGTTTAATTCTTTAAATGTACAAGCAATATCTGAAATAAAAATCAGAGAAGGCTACCGGATTTTTTCTTTAATTTTTATCAAAGTTATGCGATATTTGCTAACATAATTATTATTAAAAAGAAAAAGTGGAGACTTTACCCATATCGTATTTAATGTTATGCAGCTT
>CAZBOB010000247.1:0-2737 GCA_964492995.1 uncultured Desulfobacteraceae bacterium
ATAACGGAATTAAATTCTCACAACATAATTAAACTGACAACATAACTTGCCAGTACATGAAATATTTAGTAATATCAAAAGGTTGTGATACCGTTTAGATATCAATCGCTCTTGTTAAAAATTATTGCCTAATCCAGATTTGCCCCCGATCCTACATCTTGTGTTTTTCATCCCCCCTTTAGTCCGGTTTTCTGTTCTAGATTCCGTGCCTGCATCGATACCTGTCATCATATTAGTATCATTCAAGATTTAGAACGTAAATCACAAAAATTCTGGGCTACAAATTATCAATCTCAAAAGTAGAATCAAGCCAAAAGGCCCGGCCTTTCCCGGTCCCTCTTAAGTGACAGGTTGGGCCAGATTGTTGTTTTTCAACTTCCCATACATTATGTGAACTTACCTCTCTTCAGCCCCCTCAAATATTTCCAGCTTAAAATGGAACCCTTCATACGTCATTAACATTCTACCAAACTCATGCCATGAAAGCTCCTTACCATCAATGACAAGGCAAGGAACTTCACCGTCAGTGTCATCATCCCAAATTATATGGCCGCGTACGATATCTTCATCCGTAATTCTGTACCGGGTTAGATCGCTGGATTCAATGTGCCTCCGTTCCATTGCACGACGCATACGTTCAACAAGCTTTGTGAACAAACCGAATAGATCATCTTCGGCATCACCATATATGGAAAATTCATAACCTTTGGGAGCACTATTCCTAATTTCCAGAGCCTGAATGTGAACCTTATCTCCGAAAAGACGGGTCTGAAAGTGGAAGGTGTGATTCTCATCATCTTTATCCATCAAAATGATCGGTTCAAATGACAAGTGATCAAAATCCAATCCAATTGCTTCAGAAATGGATTCATTATAACACCGGGAGCAGAGAAATCGGCTTTTATCCCCGTTAGAAAGATAGACTCCATTATAAGTTGACACCGCAGTTCCGCAAGCGTCACACTGCCTCTGTGTAGAAGTGTTATTCATATGATTTTCCTTCTCTTGATGAAGATGTTTTCAGTTTTGGCACAACCAACGCCGCACATTACCCACCAACAGAGATTTATGCAAATGCTAAAGAAAGTTGGGTTTGAATATTCACTTCCTGTGAATTCACCACAGTCGCGCGGCCCTGTCGGTCGGCTGTGCATGCGTTGGTTATCTGAAAGCCCCTGTTTTATTCACTATATTCGCTTTCAAGAATACAACTCAACCGTTCAAAAAGTTTGTCCAGCTTCTTCTCTAATTTTTTATCCTCAGTATGATTAGCCTCTGCGGCAATAAAACCAATCAGCTCATCAAGATCATATATTGTATATTTAGCAATGAGATGCTTTCCTTTAATCTCTGCTATCTTGAGTTTGTTTGTCAGATCCGGACCAGCAAAGGTATGATCAATAATCAATTCTCTTTCTTGTTCAGTAAATTTGATTTCGATTTGTTCCATATTCCCCATCTTAATAGATAGCCTGCAAAAGACAATGTGTTCTGATCGGAGCGTTGGGGGATTTCACAATCCTTGCATTTGTCGACAGTATCTCATGTTAAATTTTCACTCAAGCTTACTCATAAGATAATCTTAAATTTTTCAGCCTTTCGATATTTGTTGTTAGGATAATTAATGAACACTAGCGCTGAGAGTTGCGAAAAGGGACACAGTTAATTACCTTAAGCAACATTTCTTAAATTTTTTTCCGCTTCCACATGGGCAAGGATCGTTTCTGCCAACTTTTGTAAACTGAAGTTCCTGTTTGGGTGCATAATGCTTTTTTTTGCAGTGGGCGTAAATCGCTTTGAGTTTTATATGCCTCTTGTGCATTTGTTTATAAATGTCCGGGATCTGTTCCTCTATGGCTGTTCTTACTGTGTCCAAGGATATGGAAAATGAAGATTCATCAACCAGCTTCCACCGCTTTTTTCTGTAATTGAGCGCAACAAAACATAATTCTTTACCTTTTTTTCCAAGTTTGTCGATTGAAATTATATCCAAATTGGTGTCCGTGCATGGGCATTTTGGCAAGAGACAATATTGGTCGAAAATAATGCATTGCTCCCCTTTTATTGTGACGAGGAATTGGTCACCATATGGCAAGATATCATTATAAGCAGACATTAACCCATTATATTCGACTTCATGGTAATCGAAATAGCCATCTATAGTATCAGGGGAGGCTTTTTCGCTAATTTTATTTTTATATTCAAAATGACTTTTATACAAAATTTGAAAATCATTCTCGTCCAATTTACCAAGAAATAATTTAGAAAATTCTAAGTCTTCTTTTGGGATCTTTTTTGTATTTTTATATCCCAATGCTTTCTCATCAATATCAATCTCTACTTTTCGATGATGCGAATGTTCTTTGTTGTCGTCATCAATCTGCATTGGGATGAGCTCCAAATAAACATTCCCACAAGTACAAACAGGATTTTCGCAAGCAGTAATTATGCACTCGTATTTTTCTGTCCAGCTACCGTTTTTGATAGTTGCGATTATCTTTTTTTGATCATTAGCAACCGAAAATACCATTTAGTTCCCTCTTTCTGATCATACTAACCCCTACCATTGTTAGCATTTTGTGCCTCATTTTATATTCAATGACACCACGGTCACATGATTTTTTCCATTAATCTCTTGAAGGTGCGCGTCTACAATTTGAATCTGAACTTCGGGATAGAGCTTCTCCTTCTGTTTGATAAGTAATCTAAGGTCTTCTTCGACATCACGAAAATCCCG
>CAZBOB010000247.1:2837-4197 GCA_964492995.1 uncultured Desulfobacteraceae bacterium
ATGGCTATCAAACCTGTAAAAGAAAATATTTGTTGTATGGTAATATTTAAAACTCCACCTTTCTTGCATTAACTAAATTTTAACAAATTCAAGACTACATGCATTAGTCTTTTGTGGGAATAAATTTAAGATTTCTTTAGTCTCTGCGTAATGTGATACTCTTGCAAAAAAGTCGAATATCTTTTAGTTTCAACAGCTTGTGATACTATTTAGATATCGATCGCCCTTGTTAAAAATTATTGCCTAAAATCGGGCTAGCCGTCCCCATCAAAAAAACCACCCAGCGATCCCAGGATGGAACCTTCTCCCTTTCCGCCGCCTCTTTCCGGAGAAGCTTGCAGCATCCTCCCTGCCAAACGTGAAAACGGTAATGATTGCAGCCAGATTTTTCCCGGACCATGAAGGGTTGCAAAAAAGAGCCCTTCACCGCCGAACAGCGCCGTCTTGATGTTGCCCGCCTGCTGAATTTCAAACTGAACACTATTCTCCATAGCAACGATGCATCCGGTATCCACATGGAGCACTTCACCGGGCTGAAGTTCCCGATCCACCACGGTCCCGCCGGCGTGAACAAATACCAAGCCGTCGCCCTCGAGTTTCTGCATAATGAACCCTTCCCCGCCGAACAGCCCGGTCAGAATTTTGCGTTGCAAATGAATTCCAATGGAAACTCCTTTGGCGGCACATAGAAAGCTGTCTTTCTGGCAAATCAGGCAGCCTCCCACACTGGTTAACGGCACCGGAATGATGTTGCCGGGATAGGGAGCGCCGAAGGCCACATAGGCTTTCCCCTGCCCGTTATGGGTAAAAACCGTCATAAACAGACTTTCACCGGTTAGCAGCCGCTTCCCGGCCCCCAGCAATTTGTCCATGAATCCGCCGCCTTGGCTTGCGCCGGAAGCATCGCCGAATACCGTCTCCATGACAATCGAGCTGTCCTTATACATCATGGCGCCTGCCTCGGCCACTGCACTCTCACCCGGATCCAGCTCCACTTCAACAAACTGCATCTCCGAACCCATAATTTTAAAATCGATTTCATCTGCCGTACTTCTCGCAGAAGGAGGGGGTCCGGGAACCTCACGGGCGGACGAACTCAATTCGTCAATCTGGGAGATAGGCAGCCATTCTGCAAATCCTTCACGCCAGACATGTCCGTTCGGATTTTTTTGAGCATGGGTAATCGCCTGTTCTTTGTCAAATGGGCCGATTTGGTTTCCGTCATAGCTCAAATACCACTGTGCCATGATATATCCTCCTTTTGTTGCCTAAAAGATATTCGTTATTCGTCGTTCTTCAGATCTGTATGGATGAGTCTGTTGATTAATGAGGATTTTCGTTCAAGATCAAGGCATGCGAA
>CAZBOB010000248.1:0-4174 GCA_964492995.1 uncultured Desulfobacteraceae bacterium
CGTTCGGTTTTGCGGCAGGATGTTTCATCTACTGCCGGCGGGACGGCTTTGAAGCAATCGGTGGATTCAGCGAAAAGGTATATGCCGGTGAGGAAATCTGGTTTTCACATCAATTGCGATCCTGGGGTAACAAGCGCAATATGGCCTTTCAAATGATCTTACTCCATCGGATTATCACATCCAGCCGTAAGCTTGAATGGTTTTCTCCTCTTCAATTGGCGCTTTCGGTTGTGGTGCTGACGATTTTTCCATTTTCACTGCGGTTCCGTCGGCTTTGCTCACATTGGTATTATAGACCGAACCCGGATAAACCGGAAAAAAATAATGCCTAACCGGAGGGATGAATGATTATCGGTGTGGATACAGGAGGAACATTTACCGATTTTGTTTACAAGCAAGGCGAAACGTGGGGCGTTTACAAAGTGCTCTCCACCCCGTCAAATCCTGCAGAGGCCGTTCTTAACGGGCTTAACTATCTGGCACACGGAAGGGAAAAACAGATCATACACGGCTCTACGGTGGCCACCAATGCCATTCTCGAAAGAAACGGAGCCAAAACCGCATTGATCACCAATAAAGGGTTCGAGGACATTATAGAAATCGGGCGCCAGAACCGCACCCGATTGTATGATCTTTCCTTTCGCAAGGAGCCACACATTATTCCATCAGATCTAAGATTCGGTCTTGCGGGAAGAATCCTTCAGACGGGCGAAGAACTTTTACCTCTGGATACCCAAAAGGCTGAAACAGTGGGCGAACGCCTCAAGGACCTTGACGTTGAATCGGTGGCCGTCTGCTTCCTTTTTCCCTATGTGAACCCTTGTCATGAACAAAAAGTAAGAGAATTGCTGGCTCCCCTTGGACTAGAACTATCGCTTTCGCATGAAATTCTTTCTGAATTCAGGGAATTTGAAAGAACATCCACAACGGTTATCAATGCCTATGTTTCTCCGAAGATGCAGCGATACATCGGACACCTTATTGAGGAACTGGGCCGGAAGGACTCTTTAGGGATCATGCAGTCCAACGGGGGAAGCATTTCCGCCGAGACGGCCATGAACGAATCGGTAAGGACCATTCTCTCCGGTCCTGCAGGCGGGGCTGTGGGAGCCCATGAGATCGGTAAGACGGCCGGATACTCTAAACTCATTACTTTCGATATGGGGGGGACATCCACTGATGTCAGCCTGATAGACGGGAACCTGTCTTTGACCTTTGAAACGAATATATCCGGTTACCCTGTAAAGGTCCCGATGATAGATATTCATACGGTTGGCGCCGGTGGCGGCTCCATAGCTTCTTTTGATGAGGGAGGCGCTCTTAAGGTTGGTCCGGAGAGCGCCGGTGCAGATCCCGGGCCTATCTGTTACGGGAAAGGGGACGGAATTACGGTGACCGATGCAAATCTCTATCTGGGAAGACTGATTCCGGAGCATTTTCTCGGAGGCGGAATGGTCTTGATGGAGAAAAGACTTGCGTTGTATTTTGAAAACA
This sequence comes from uncultured Desulfobacteraceae bacterium, assembly GCA_964492995.1. Lineage (GTDB taxonomy): Bacteria > Desulfobacterota > Desulfobacteria > Desulfobacterales > UBA11574 > S5133MH16. Next base: position 1,495 of record CAZBOB010000248.1, read on the forward strand.
TGGCACAAACGATCGGTCTTTCACCCCAAGAACTGGCCCAGGGGATTCTGGACGTAGCCAACACGGCCATGGAGAGGGCCATACGTGTGATTTCCGTGGAAAGGGGATATGATCCCAGGGAGTTCACGCTTTTTTCCTTTGGGGGTGCAGGGGGGATGCATGCGGCGTTTTTGGCCAGGCTTTTGAACATACCCAAAGTGCTGTTGCCCCCAAACCCCGGCATTCTGTCGGCCATGGGGATGCTTATGGCTGACGTGATTAAAGACTATTCTCTGACAATAATGAAGAAGCAGGAGAATGTTACGGTAAAGCTGCTGTCCGAACGGTTTGAGGAAATTGAGCGCAAGGGACGGGAAGATCTCAGGGTTGAAAAAATTCCTGACGGCGGAATCATGCTCGAAAGATATCTGGATATGCGTTATGACGGGCAGTCGTATGAAATTATGGTCCCCTTTGATGAGGATTACGTTGAAAGATTTCATGCGCGCCACGAAAAAACTTACGGATACAGAAACCCGGACAAGGCCGTTGAAATCGTCAATATCCGTCTTCGGGCAAGGGGTATGCCGGAAAAACCACGGTTTCAAAAAAAAGAAAAAATGGGGAAAGAGCCTCCCCCTGAAGCCTTTCTTGGAGAGAAGCCGGTTGTATTTGATCAACGCCGGATGCGAACGAAAATAATGGTCAGGCATAAACTGAAGATCGGAAACCGGATCCATGGCCCTGTTATTTTGGTAGAATATTCTTCTACGATTGTCATTCCACCGTTTGCCAGTGCCTTTGTGGATGAATGCGGCAATATAATCATGGAAATAATGTGAGACCTTTGCAAAACGCCCCCTTTTGCCCAATTCCGGCGTCCCCGCTGAGCGGGATTTGTCAACAGGCTCAAATTTTAACCTGCCACCGATCTTTGGCGGGTTAATCCTCAAAATACTCAATGTATTCCTGTGGTTAAAATTTTCGCCTTTCTTGGCCTTGAACAAAATTGAACGTTTTTCAAAGGTCTCAATGTCATAAAGAGCGGAGGAGAGAGATGACCGTCAACCCGATCCTGCTGGAAGTTTTTAAAAATCGCTTTGCTTCCATTTCAGAGGAAATGGGGGTGACCCTGACACGGACGGCGTTTTCACCCAATATAAAGGAGAGGCGGGACCTTTCGTGCGCCGTTTTTGATCACACCGGAGAAATGATCGCTCAGGCGGCCCATATCCCGGTGCACCTGGGTTCCATGCCCCTGTCGGTCAAGGCGGCCATTGAGAGTGTTGCGTTCCAGAAAGGGGATATGGTCATTCTGAACAATCCGTTTAAGGGAGGCACTCACCTGCCGGATATCACTCTTGTGGCACCGGTATTTGCCAATGACCCAACGCCTGCATTCTTCGTGGCCAACCGGGCGCATCATGCGGATGTGGGAGGTATGACCTCCGGTTCCATGCCCCTTTCTACTTCAATCTTCCAGGAGGGCGTGATTATTCCACCTCTGAAATTGGTAGAAAAAGGGAACATCGATAATAAACTCATGGATTTTTTACTGAACAATGTCAGGACGCCGGCGGAACGAGAGGGAGACTTTGCTTCCCAGATCATGGCCAACATCACGGGCGTGCGCAGAACCGAGGATCTTATAGAAAAATACGGTCTGGAGACGGTCCGGTTCTATGCCGGCAGCTTGATGGACTATGCGGAGCGGCTTACCAGAAAGACGATCCGGGAAATTCCGGACGGAATTTACGATTTTGAAGACGTTATGGATAATGACGGGATTTCGGATGATAGGATAAAAATCCGTGTGAAAATCATTGTTCAGGGAGATGAAGTCACCCTGGATTTTAGCGGCTGTGACTCCCAGGTTCGGGGGAGTATCAATGCCGTATACGCCATTACCCTTTCCGCGGTTCTTTATGTCTTTCGTTCACTGGTCTTGAAAGATATTCCCACCAATGCCGGATGCCTGAGACCCGTCACCGTCTTGACTAAAAAAGGAACCATTGTGGATGCGCTGTTTCCAGCCGCTGTGGCCGGGGGAAATGTAGAATTGTCTCAGCGGATTGTGGATGTGGTGCTGGGCGCCCTTTCAAAGGCGTTGCCCCATGCGATTCCTGCCGCCGCTCAGGGTACTATGAATAACGTTACCATCGGGGGTATGGATTTTCGAAACGGTAAGCCGTTTGCATATTATGAAACCATTGGGGGAGGAATGGGAGCATCGTCGGAATGCCATGGGGAAAGTGCTGTTCACAGTCATATGACCAATACGCTGAACACCCCCGTAGAGGCCCTTGAATACAGTTATCCATTCCTGGTTACCGAGTATTCCATACGCCGCGGCACGGGCGGACAAGGCCTTCACCGGGGAGGAGACGGCATTGTCCGGGAGATCGAATTGCTTTCGGAAGCGGATGTGACGGTCCTGTCCGAGAGAAGAAAAACTCCGCCATACGGCCTCTTTGGCGGAGCGCCGGGGGCTGTGGGGAAAAATGTTCTCATCAGAAAAAATCGAGTGGAAGAAAAGGGGAGTAAATTTTCCGCAACGTTAAGAAAAGGAGATCGTCTCCGGATTGAAACGCCGGGGGGTGGCGGTTGGGGTGAAATCGTTTGAGGATTTATATTGGTTATCTAGTGCTGAACGAAAACTGTCTTTTCCGCCAATATCTGCGTCAGACTCAAATTTTAACCC
>CAZBOB010000249.1:0-4087 GCA_964492995.1 uncultured Desulfobacteraceae bacterium
CGCTCGTGCACCAAATTTTGCTCCCAAAATTATCAATTGCAGATTTTAGGTTTTATATAGAATATTGATGTCGATCATCCGTGTCATTGCGCGGTTCACTGATGCGGAACTATGAGGGCCAACGGCCTTAACAAAATCCATCGAATAAATCCTTCTGCCGCCTTCCCTTGCTAAAGCCGAAAGACACTTAAGCTGAAAGTCAGTCAGAAGGCTGACAAAGGCTTCGTAAGACTTCTGTTCTCTTGAGAATATCAACTCAAGAGCGGCCTTTAGTTTGTCAGATGACACAGCATCTCCTTCCGGAGTGACTTCCCAAAGGGTCTCACAGAGTTGCTGGATATCCCCGGTAATGTTGTTGGCAATTTCAAATACCTGCTTTAAGGTCTCCCCTAAAACCTTACGTTGTCCTTTCTCGAACTTTTTTATCAAGAACTTCGAAAATTCTTCATATGGCAGTGGATCCACACTGATCGGAATAGCCGATTTAAAAAAGGCGGAGTTGGGAGAGGTAAATATCTCGTCCATTTTGTGCCTTATGCTCCCGACAAAGACATAGGGAATATTACCGTGAAACTGAATTTTGCTTCTTAAAAGGGCAATTGCTTCGATAGCGTCGTTGATTTTTAATATGTCCTGGAATTCATCGAAGACGACCACAAATTTTTTTTTCTTGCTAATTGATCCGATCAAATCCAGAACTTCCTGGATCGAATTGACTTTCAGTTCTACGGAGGCATCGAAGGAAATGATAGGCATGGAAGTCACCGGATCCGTCGTAATCGTTGGCCTGAGATGTGAAAGTGTTTTAATCATTTTAGTTGCCCAGCTTAATCTTTTTTCCAGGGTAACTATTGCCCGGAGCATCCTCTTACACAAGGCATCAGTAGATTTAATGCCAAGGAGATCCATGTATAAAATATGGGTTCCTCTCAACTTCCTAATTGCTTCATAAACAAGAGATGACTTACCGATACGTCTCTCACCGAAAACCACGGTGTTCTGGGATGATTGCATATGACGGGTAATTTGATTCAGAAGGTCTTTTCTACCGCAAAAATCTCTTCCCAGAACAATGGATCCGTATTTGAATGGGTTCATTAGGCACCATCTTTCATCTAACCCGGACAAACCCCACACCGCAAGCGGTATATTCGACAATGGGGACAGGCCGGAATTAAAAAAGTTTTACCACAAAACTAATAAAAAGGCCTTTCAAAAATTTTCATAAAATATTCGGGTTAAGGATCGTTAAGATATAACAGCGGTATTTTGTAATCGTAATTACATATTTAGCAATATTGTTTTTAACTTAACTGCTTATAACACAACTGTTAAACAATGACAAGGGAAAAGAGTAACCGTTCACGGGTTCAGGGTTCAGAGGTTCAGAGGTTCGGAGGTTCAGGGTTCAGAAATTGTTGGTTCACGAAAAAATCGTAAGGCCATTAACCCTGAACCGTGAACGGTTATGGAAAAGATAAAGAAAACCATTGGAAGTTTTAATATCTGGAATTAGGAAGTTTGGATCAAAAATCTTTAATCTTTGTAAAATAATCTTCCAACCGGTCCATTCCCTGGGCGATGTTTTCCATAGAGGTTGCATACGAAAATCGAAGGTATCCTTCGCCGTTTTTTCCGAAATCGATGCCGGGAGCCACGCCCACATGCGCCTTTTCAAGAATATCAAAGGCGAGTTTATACGAGTCATCGGAAATGTGTTTTGCATTTGCAAACACATAAAAGGCCCCTGTGGGTTCCACGGTAATCCCGAGACCCATATCTTTAAGGCGGCGGATCATATATTGTCTTCGTTCATTATAAATCCGCTTCATGCGCAAAATATCTTCCCCGGCCTGCTTAAAAGCGGCGATTCCCGCTACCTGAACCATAGCATTGGCAGAAATAAAAAAATTTTGCTGAAGCTTTTGAATGGGGCGAATAAAATGTTTGGGTGCGATCATGTAACCGAGTCGCAACCCCGTCATTGCATAGAGTTTTGAAAACCCGTTAAAGACAAACGCATTTTCCGTAAATTCCAGAATAGAGTGTTCTTTTCCTTCGTAAACCAGGCCGTGATAGATTTCATCAGAGATAATATACGGTGAGTCCGGTTGTAAGGACAGGGCGGCAATTGCCTCCATTCGGTCTTTGGAAAGCAGGTTCCCGGTTGGATTGGACGGAGAGTTAATAAATATTCCTTTTGTTTTCCGGGTTATCTTTTTTTTAATGGCTTCGGGCCGGTATTGAAAGCCGTCTTCCTCATAAACTGGTATGAATACAGGCTCCCCTTGCACGAATTTTATAAAATTAGGATAGCAGGCATAATGGGGATCTGAAACAATGACCTGGTCTCCTTTTTCCAGAAGGGCGGAAAACATGACAAACATGGCCGGAGATGTGCCTGATGATATGACGATCTGATCGGGATCCACCGACACGCCGTATGTCTCTAAATAATGCTCACTGATGGCTTCTCTGAGCTCTATCATACCCAGGCTGTGTGTATAATGGGTATGGCCGTTGTCCAGTGCCTTGCAGGCAGCATCCTTAATACATTGAGGGGTATCAAAATCAGGTTCGCCTACTTCCAGGTGGATCACATGAACCCCCTGACGTTTCATTTCGTTTGCCCTCTCAAGAACGTCCATTACGATGAAAGGGGTCATTTCTTTGGTTCGATTGGATATCATTTCTGTACCTTAAACAACCTTGTTCAGAGGGTATTCTATAATACCCTCTGCACCCTGTTTCAAAAGCTTTGGGATAAGATCTCTGACAATACTGGTATCCACCACCGTTTCCACAGAAAACCAGTCTGAGTTGTAAAGCGGTGCAACCGTTGGCGCATTAAGACTGGGAAGCAAGGAGACAACCTTTTCAAGGCGAGTATCCGGAACATTCATTTTAAGTCCCACAAGATTTTCAGCCACGAGCGCACCTTTGAGTAACAGAGCAATCTGCTCAAGTTTTTCTTTTTTTTCAGGATCCTTCCACGAATCGTGGTTGGCGATGAGTTGCGTACAGGTCTGCATAAATTCATGGATAATTTTCAGCCCGTGGGCCTTAATGGTGCTTTCCGTCTCAGTGACTTCCACGATGGCATCGGCAAGACCGGAAATGACTTTTGCTTCTGTGGCTCCCCAGGAAAATTCAACGGTGACATTAATGTTACGTTCAGAAAAATAGTTTTTGGTATATTCAACCAGTTCGGTCGATATTTTTTTCCCCTCAAGATCCTCAAGTTTTTTAATGGGAGAATCCGGGGCAACCGCCAGTACCCATCGCGCAGGCCTGGCACTTGTTTTGGAGTAGACAAGATCGGTGATCACGTGGACATCCGATTTGTTTTCAGCGGTCCAGTCCTTGCCCGTAAGTCCGGCATCGAGGGTGCCGTTTTCAACATGCCGGGACATTTCCTGAGCCCTGCACAGGGTACATTCGATGGTATCATCATTTATTTCGGGGAAATAGCTTCTGCCGTTGACATTAATTTTCCATCCGGAACGCTTGAACAGATCTATAGTTGCGTTTTGCAGGCTTCCCTTGGGAATCCCCAGTTTTAAAGGCGTTGTCATTTTTTATATACCTCCTCAGGATTAAATACCGGTTCTCCCATAATCCGGATTGCTCCATCTTCGACCTTTTTAAAAAAACAGCTTCTATAGCCCATGTGACAGGCCGCGCCTCCGACCTGTTCAACTTTCAGCAATACCGTATCGTCATCACAATCGATCATGATTTCTTTTACAAGCTGCATATTACCGGACGTTTTTCCTTTTATCCAGAGGGTTTGTCTGGTGCGGCTGTAATAAGTGGCTTTGCCGGTGTCAAGCGTTGCTTCCCATGCGTCTTGATCCATAAACGCAAGCATTAAGACCTCACCGGTTTTATAATCCTGAACAATGGTAGGTACCAATCCCCCCATCTTTTTAAAATCGAGTGTAATCATAAAAATATATACCCGTTACAAAGTTTTTTATGGAAAATACTTTTGATAACCATAACTTAACATAAAGTCAAATTCTTTTTTTGAGTTAGTGTCCATCCAGAAATGGTAGATTTTGGTTTCCGGCAAGGCCCGAGCGAG
>CAZBOB010000250.1:0-4052 GCA_964492995.1 uncultured Desulfobacteraceae bacterium
TGAGCGAAAGTCGAGGATGCCCCAGATTTGAGGCATCAAGGGCGAAGCCGTAGTCATCTACTGCGAGCCCTTGATAACGAAGAAGATAGGGTATCATCGGCTTTCCCAAGGGGTAAACAAAATGGGATTTTTAAATAAATCTATATCTCATTTATAGAAGAGTTATGAAAATGCATCTGAATCCACTAAAATGCATAATAAATCAAACACATAAAATATTTGTCCCATTTTGTTTACGATCATTTAGGGTATAAAAGCAGACTAAAGCCTGCCATAGCCTTCCGGGAAAAACGTCGTTTCCCATTGCCGGCCTCATCGCTGAGACCGGCTTAAGGTTTTTTTGGGCATATAGGCATTTGCGGGCGGATCACAATTTGAATATTAGAATTGCTGCTTAATTTACAGCAAGTTGTATATTTTTCAAGAAGTCAAGAGACCTTTGAAAAATGTCAATTTTTGTTTAAGTTCAAGAAAGGCGATAATTTTAACCACCCCAGTACGATCTGCCGGACCTACGGGGCAGGCAGGAATACATTGAGTATTTCGAGGATTAACTCGCCAAAGTTCGGTGGCGGGTTAAAATTTGAGCCTGTTGACAAATCCCGCTCAGCGGGGACGCAGAAATTGAGCAAAAAGGGGCGTTTTGCAAAGGTCTCGTCAAATGATATAGGATAATGACAAAAAAACCCGAACATAACAAAAAAGATCTTACGATTATTACTTCCCACATTAATGCCGACTTTGACGCTTTGGGATCCATGCTTGCAGCTCAGAAGCTCTATCCCGATGCACTTGTGGTTTTCCCCGGTTCCCAGGAAAAAAATTTAAGAAACTTCTTTATCAAGTCTATGGTCTATCTCTTTAACATGGTCAACATTAAAGATGTCGACCTGTTAAATCTCAAACGACTGGTTCTGGTGGATACCAAACAGCCAAGCCGTATCGGGAAATTTGCAGCCATACTCGACCGGCCGGACATCGATATACACATTTACGATCATCACCCTCACATGGATAACGATATCAAGGGTGATTACGAGGTTCATTGCTTAACCGGCGCCACTGTCAGCATCCTTACGGAAATCATAAAGGATAAGGGTATCGACATTTCTCCGGATGAAGCCACCATTATGTGTCTCGGAATATACGAAGATACCGGTTCTTTTACCTTCCCGTCCACCACCGAAAAAGATTTTAAAGCCGCCGCCTTTCTCCTTTCAAAAGGAGCAAATTTAAACATGGTCTCAAATCTGATCTCAAGAGAGATAAGTCCGGAACAGGTGGGGCTTTTGAACGACATGATCCAAGCTGCAACCCGTTACAATATCAACGGCATCGAAATTGTAATTACAACCGTATCCACCGACAATTATGTGTCGGATTTCGCTTTCCTGGTCCAAAAAATGGTTAAGATGGAAAACCTCAATGCCATTTTTGCCATCGCGCGAATGGGAGACAAAATGTACGTCGTGGCCCGAAGCAAAATACCCGAGGTCGATGTGGGAGCGATTGTCACCCCCCTTGGCGGAGGGGGACATACCTTTGCGGCCGCCGCGAGCATCAAAGGTAAAACACTTGCCCAGATTGAGCAAAAGCTTACGGAAATCCTCTACAGTAAAATCAGGTCCAGGAACCGGGCAAAAGACTTAATGTCATTTCCGGTCATTAGGATAGGCGACGATGTTTCCTGCAAAGAAGCCGGCAATCTTCTCACACGTTACAACATAAACGCCCTCCTAGTTACCCAAAAGCACAACGGTACAGAAGACCTTCTCGGGTTTATAACGCGCCAGATTATTGAAAAAACAGTGTACCACGGGCTGGAAGACATACCGGTCAAAGAATATATGACAACCGAACTTGCTTCGGTGGCTTCCGATGCCGAACTTGTGGAAATTCAGGAAAAAATTATAGAGAACAATCAACGCATTCTTCCTGTCATCGACAATGGCATCATAACCGGTGTTATTACGCGCACCGATTTGCTTAACATTCTGGTGGGGGAATCCAAACTTAGTTCCCCAGGCTCTCCGGACCTGCTCAAGGAACCTGTCCACGCCAGGACCAGAAACATCCTTAAGTTCATGAAAGAACGCCTTTCCCCTCGTATTTTCGACATGCTTCAGGTCATCGGCGAAAAAGCTGACGAATTAGGTTACAATGCTTACGTTGTGGGCGGATTTGTGCGCGATCTGTTTCTGTACCGAACCAATGAAGATCTAGACATTGTCATCGAAGGCAACGGCATTGCATTTGCAAAACAATATGTAAAAATGGTCGATGCCCGTATTCACTCCTACGAAAAGTTCGGCACCGCGGTAATTATCTTCCCGGACGGTTTTAAAATTGATGTGGCTTCTGCCAGAATGGAATACTACAAGTTCCCGGCGGCCCTTCCCATTGTGGAGATGAGTTCGATAAAACTCGACCTCTTTAGACGGGACTTCACTATCAACACCCTGGCCATCCAGCTCAACCCAAATAAATTCGGCCTATTGATCGATTTTTTTGCAGCCCAGAAGGACATTAAGGAAAAATCTATCAGGGTGTTACACAATTTGAGTTTTGTTGAGGATCCGACCCGGGTCTTCCGCGCGATAAGATTCGAACAACGTTTCGGTTTTTCCATCGGGAAACTGACTTCGGGTCTTATTGAAAATGCCGTAAAAATGGATTTTTTCAAGCGCCTCAGCGGCCGGAGGGTATTTGCCGAACTGCGTCAGATTCTAGAAGAAGAAACCCCCCTGGCCGCCATCAAAAGGCTGGATGAATATAATCTCCTGAATGTTGTCCATCCTTCTATAGAATTAAACAATTATATGATTTCATTATTTAATTCAGTTAAAAAGGTGCTATCCTGGCATGATTTGCTTTTTCTGGAAGAACCGTATATGAAATGGGCCGTTTATTTTCTGGCGCTTACAAGGCACTGCGATAAAGAAACCGCCGATGAAATCAGCATGCGAATTGAACTCGCGCCACGATACAAAAAAATTTTCTGTAAGGAACGTTTCGAGGCTGACAGGTCTATTTTATGGATTGAACGAAATCTCCCGACAAAAAACAGCACTATCTACAAACGACTTGCCGTTTTCAGAATCGAACTGATCCTGTACATGATGGCCGCCACCGAACACAAAAGGGTAAAGAGATCCATCTCCAATTACTTTACCCGACTGAGACATATTGATACATCGGTAAAAGGCAAGGATTTGAAAAAAATGGGACTTGAACCCGGTCCGATTTACCGGGAAATCCTTCAGGCCGTCCTGGATGGCAAATTAAACGGTCAGATTAAAACACGCAATGATGAACTCGATTTTGTGAAAGACTATGTTCGCTAATTTAGATCTGAATCAAATTGTTGTAATGATCGTTCCGCTCCTTTTCGCCGTAACCATTCATGAGGTGGCACACGGCTATCTGGCGCTCCGTATGGGAGATAATACCGCTCTTTTAGCCGGAAGACTGACCTTAAATCCAATCAAACATCTCGATTTTGTAGGGTCGTTACTCCTGCCGCTTATATTGAACTTGACAGGTTCTCCGGTCATTTTTGGTTATGCCAAGCCTGTGCCGGTTAACTTTTCCAATTTTCGCGATAGCCGCAAAAGTACGATTTATGTGGCATCGGCCGGTGTTCTGGCTAATTTCGCCCTGGCCATTGTTTCTGGTGTGCTCTTTCAAGCCATTGTCCATTTTCAATGGTTATGGAACGGGTCCATATTCAGACCCTTTATCATGGATTTCTACCATATGCTTTTTTACAGCGTGGTGATTAATCTGGTTCTTGCAATATTCAACCTGATCCCAATCCCGCCTTTGGACGGGAGCAAAATACTCGCTATGTTTCTGCCGGATTCCTTAAGGCTGCATTATGCCCGTATTGAACGATTCGGCATGATAATAATTATTTTCTTGCTTCTAACAAATCTTGTCGGTAGGTTTATGGCATTTTTTTTGACCCCCATGTTAAATATTCTCATAGGAAGGTAGCCGGATGTTGAGATTTAAGAGAGACCTTTGAAAAATGTTCAATTTTGCCTGCCCAG
>CAZBOB010000251.1:0-3990 GCA_964492995.1 uncultured Desulfobacteraceae bacterium
TTCACAGCGTCTGCCAGGGTGTTCACACCCTTGAGTAGGTGCTCCCTTGCCTTTGTTGTTGTATGAAATCATTTTTGCAGCCATTCGTCTTACCTCCTTGCCTTAATCCACTACAGCTAAGATATCGTCTTCTTTCATAAAAATATGCTCAACTCCATTGATTTTGATTTCCGTTCCGGCATACTTGGAAAAAAGAATTCGATCCCCTTCCTTGACTTCCATGGGAATCCTCTGCTTGCCCTGATCATCGAACTTGCCGGGACCTACGGCCACAATTTTTCCTTCCTGGGGTTTTTCCTTGGCGGTATCCGGTATGATAATACCGCCGGCACTTATTTGTTCTTCCTCGACTCTAATAACCAATATTCTGTCATTTAACGGTTTAATTTTCATTTCTACTTTGCCTCCTATACGAAATTTATTTTTCTATAATGCTTGATAAACGACTCAATCCAATTAAAATTTATTGTCGAAGTCATTTTTTTTAAACAAGGTGGTTTATTATGCTGTTTTAATGAAGGCTTCTATATGTGCCGTTATTAAACTCAGCATGACCGAAGATTAAGATGCACGTACACTAGAGAAGCCATCTTTTGCCACCTCGAACTCCCTTTACAAGCATAACCTTCAGAGGCTCACAGCCATCATATGGGTTTTTTTGAAAGTGTTGAAGTTTGGTGGCTACTATTTACACTAATGTATAATAATCCTAAACCAGCCCAAAATATTCGACGCAACCGTTCCTAATTCATGGATAGTTCATGTGAATTTTCCCCAATAAAGATCAGGTTTTTGAATGGCTTATTGATACTACCGAGCTTCTTTTCCAATACCTCTCTACCAAATGGATGGATGGTTTTCAGATCATTAGTATTAATAAAGATTTGATAGTAACCTGCATCGTTGTCTACTAACGTGTTGATTAATTCATGTGCAGAACTTCCGTCAAAATCACCAGCCAATTTCAGGTGGAGGCTATCTCTGGTTTTATAAGGTAAAATTTGGAAATTCGATGCCATTGGTTTTCTCCCGTCCATAATTCAAAAAATCATTCAAATTTAAATTGTTGGCTCTATTAAAATCCATGGCTAATTTATAACAATAACTCCTCAGTAATATTACCTAATTTTGAGAGAGCCGGTCATAGATCTAATTCAAAAAAGATGAAGGCAGCAAAAATTGAACAATGTATATGCTAAAATGAAATTATTATTTAATAAAAGATGGTTGCCTTAAGGCCTGAGAATAGCTTATTAGCGTTACTGTGGTTCAGGATGGTCTGGCAGGTAGATTTTAAATCCGCCGTTAAAAAGCATTCGTTTTAAACAGTTTGTTTTAACGCATTTAAAATCTTTATCTGAAGAACAATTTAGATTCTGCTGAATAGTTAAAGATTTTCGGCATACATTGACAAGTTCTCCATAACCAAAATTTTTCCTAAAATATCTTTTCATTGTAACTTCCTTAATAAAAAAAAGGGATTAAAGAAAAAATTGTTAAAATGCAGTAAAATCTATGCATTATAGAGAATGTGTGTTGGATTAATTATACAAATAATCATAATTTTTGATCTGTCAAGGTTTTAAATATTTGATAATGAGTCGGAGTTTCATTGAAACTTATAAGATACGCTATTATTGTTTTTAATTTTAAGTTCTTCCGCAAGTGTGCCACGAGCGCACTTTAAAAAAATGTGTGAGTAACTGCACAAGAGATGAGGGTGGGGCCCCTCAATACACCCTTGCGTTAGCCTGAAAGTGGCACGAACCGATTGTCTGCCTTTTAAATCAGAAGTAAATGCCCTGGTCAGTGAAATTTTCTCTTTCTGTTTTTTATCATTTTCCTTTGACATCGTATTAACCTCCAAAACCAATATTCATTACCAATATATATATAATTGAAAAAGTAATTCAAGAAAAAAATTGAAGAGAAATCTTGACAAATATTCTTCTGAAATTATTTTTTAGCTTAAAGGTTCCATTAGGTTGAAAAATTAATCTAACCATTTAATAAAACACAAAATAACGAAGAAAGGAGGATGGTATCATGTTTTACAGAAGGTTATTCAATGTTCCGACTTGGGGATTCAATAGGCCCTTTCGTGAGTTTGATCGTTTACGTAGGCAGATGGATGAGCTTTATGGCGCCTTATCAGGTGGAACCCTTCCAATGCCCTCAGCTGGAGTATTTCCTCTGACCAATGTGACTGAAGATAATGAAAACTATTATGTCAGGGCTGAGTTGCCTGGTATTAAATCTGATGAACTGGATATTCAGGTCACAAAAGATGGCATCTCCATTTCAGGCGAAAGAAAAATAACGGCGGAAGGCAACGGCGTAAAGTATCACAGGCGCGAGAGAGAGGCAGGCAAATTTTCCAGATTGATCAATTTGCCAGGCGAAATTGATGTCAATAAGGTTGAAGCCTCCAGGGAAAATGGTGTTTTGAAGGTTACCATACCCAAAGCCGAGGTTGCCAAGCCCCGACAAATTACAGTGAAATAAGTCTTTAATAAATTTGAATGAAAGGAGGGATAACAATGACGGTTAAAAAATCCAAAGATCTTCAAGTAAAGCCGAAACAGGAATTAACCTCGCCAGCCGAGCAAACACAAACAGGGTTGATTTTTACGCCCAGTGTTGACATTTTTGAGACAGATCATGAAATTACTCTTTTGGCCGATTTACCAGGCGTTACGGCTGATAATCTTACCATCGATCTTAGAGAAAACATATTAACTTTGACTGGTGAGGTCGCACCTTTTGAAGGAGCAAATGAAGAGGATATTCTGATTGAATACGAAATAGGCAAGTACCACCGGCAATTTAATCTTTCCGGCGTAATTGATCAAAGCAAGATCGACGCCAAGCTTAACGATGGCGTGTTGAGGCTTTCACTCCCTAAGGTTGAGGAAGTCAAGCCTCGTAAGATTGAGATTAAAACCGGATAAACATCCCTATGCGCCGGATGTTCAGAGGTTTACAAGGATATCCGGCGCTTTTACCAATAATTGTCGCCGATTATGTTTCAATAATCCTTAATATGACCAAAAAATCGCGCAAAATCACTGAAACATATTCGTTTACAAAAATCCCCAACCTCCCTTCTCCATTCGACGATAATACCTAATTTTTACAGTAGTTATATAGGTAATATTTTGCCTTGATTGTCCAGGCCGAGCCGTGTATACATGTCTTTGAATTTACAAGAATATTTTTTATCCAATTGATATTGATTCTCATTCTCATCCTGGCCGGGGCTCTCCTACATCGCTGATCTAGTGCAGACATATAGTGAAACCCTAATTGAGCGTAAACAAAACCGAGAGCGATCATAATATATTTATTTCAATAAGTATTTTGATGATTCGACGACATTTTATATCTCTACCACCAGTGAGATATGAATTCTTTTATTTTATCTCGATTTTGTTTACGCTCAAATAGGGTGAAACGTTCAATTTTTAAACACTCACGTCCCCAAAGACAAAGAGTTTGGACGCAGATGAACGCGGATAATAGGGATCGAGAATTTTTCAACTTAACCCAGAGCATAGTATCCTGACACCTGCTTGTCGGAGTGAAACGTAGATCCCGCCAAACGGGGTCGTAACATAGTGGAGATCCCGTTATCGGGGCCCCGCGTGCCCCGTTAAATCCCTTAGGGCCATTTATCTGGGGTTAAATTTTTCGCAGAAAAGGAGCAAAGCGAATTTAACCGGGGAACCCTGCTTGCCCTGGTCCCTGATATATGTTTTTAACTTTAGCTCACTCTTGTCCGCCGATGCATTATGGCGGGTTAGACACTTTGTAGATTGTATGAGTTATGTTTTGGATAAGATTGGGCAAAAGGAATGTTATGAAGATAAAGTTAATTTTACTAAAAAATTCTGAGGGTTAAGGAAGAATCTTATAAACTTATGTACGTCCCGTAGAACATGAGTTATGTTTTACCTAAACTGAGCGTTTCAAATTTTAAAAGGGGATTAA
>CAZBOB010000252.1:0-3986 GCA_964492995.1 uncultured Desulfobacteraceae bacterium
CAATAAATTTGCTTCGATCAGCTCCGCACACCGGACACTCTTCAGGCGGTTCATCCCCCTCATGTATGTAACTATACACCGTACATTACCACTTTTTCACAGGATCTCCTTTTTATTTAAAATTACTTCAATTTCTTAAAAAGTTATGGAGAATGATTCCATCTCACAGCACAGGAAGAATATTGGGCGCACCTCAGACTCGGTCGGAGACTTCCATATGCAAGATTCAGGTTATAAATCATCTTGCTTCCATGGGTACAAAAGTGCACTGATCCGGGCCGCAGTAATCACCGATATATTGGGAATCGGGACGGTAAAGCACCGGTTTGGACTCAGCACCTCCAAACTGCTCTTCAAGAACATGAGCGGCCCAGCCGGAAATTCTGGCTATGGCAAATAACGGGGTAAAGAGATCTACGGGTATCCCCATGTAATAATAAAGAGATGCGCTATAGAAATCGACATTCACAAAAACACGAAAGAACCAAATCTAAAAAAGGGATTCTTTGATTTCGTGTTTCTATATTTTCGTTCTTTGGTGATAAATAAATTTTCTTTATTTCATCTTAACATTTAATCAAAATTCGTGCCAAATTTTATAAAATAAAATTAAAACCCGATAACAGCGACCAAAGGGGCATTCTTGTATAAAAACAAGTAAAATATTTCTGCAAACGTCGAGTGTGCCGAAGAGGAAAGTCATTGAAAGCGAATCTGTAGAATGCTACCGCAACCTTTTGATAATAAAGCAATATCGATAAAATTTGCGCTCCTGAAGGCCAAACCGTTTTCAAAAATAATTTATGCAGATTTTAGGTATAACAAAGAATAGTAATAAAATTTGATGAATATTTAATTATTCACATAAGATGATCCGGGGAGGAAAAGCACGGGACGAAATTAAAAAAACGTCTCATATTTTAGGCGTGAAACATAAGTGTATCATGAGACATGTGGTAAAGAGAAGATTCTTTAATGGTCAATTGTGTGGATTTTTTTTTGAGCATTTAAAAAACACATACGACCCAAATTATTAAAGCGCCGATTAAAGAACCATTTAATCAGAATAAAATTACAATATTTGTGACGACGTTTTAAGACGAATAACAGCAACAATTATGCCACCCAATCGAACAATTCGTTATTATATGTCTTTACAGAGAGTTAACTGTTGATATGGATGTCGAGGAAAGATTGGTGAATTACACTTTTGTCATATTATGGATCTAATAATTTCAAAATTGTAAATTTATGTTATGGTAAAAATTGGGCTTTTAAATGGTAAAATTGTAACCTAAGTTGAGCGATTAATAAAAAAAATTTGATCTTCTTTTAAAATTTGAAACGCTCATCTTAGGTGTAATTTTTGACCCTCCCATGGGTCATACGTTTTTCGGAAACCCCGAATAGGTCATTAAAAACATCTCAAGATCTTTTTTAATAAATGCCTTCACATCCCATCCTTTCAAAGACAGATACCCCAGATACTTGGACTTGGTTACATAAGTTTCGGCATTCTGCATTTCTTTTGCTTCCGTTTCTACCCATATCCGAGTCCGCTCATACAAATCGCCTTCAAATGTATCCAACTGCCCCAATGACAATTCATCCACATCGAAATAAATTATCCCTTCGGTAATCGCATCTGTTATCGGAATAATTCCGGGATACGATTCTCCTTTTACCGTAAACCGGGCATAGTTTCTAAGAATGGCTTTTTGTGAACGAAAATCACGGCCTGTTACCGCATGCATTACAGAAGGTATCATTAAGGTGCCGTATGCAAAGATATTCATATCCGCTGTCTTTCGAAAGAGTGGAAGATCTAATACAATTACTACATTCTTGTATTGACAGAAGCTTTTTTATATTAGGAAAAGCAAAAGATCTATAATTTAATGAGCTTCAGAAATTCCGAAACGTTTGGACAGATGCGGCTCTCATAGGGCGTTTTTCAAAGGTCTCTACTTAAAGGGCCGCACCGCCTGGATGCGAAAATCCATAGCTTTCCTAAAAGGCCATGCTCACGGTTACGCCACCGTAAATAAAGTTGTCGCCGCCGCTGGTCTTATTGCGGAAATTCGCGCTACGCCATTCAATTTCGTCGCTGGCATCGCTTGAAAGCGGAAAAGTATATGACAACGACGGGGTGATGGTGATATATTTGGTAACGGTTACGGGCAGGCTTGCCGAAATCACACCATCGTGGAAGTTTTCAAATTCATCGCCCGTAGACGCGTAATTGTCAATCTCGGGATAGGCATCCTTGTCGTCGCTCAGCAAGTAACTGATCGATCCCGAAAGTTTCAGGGAGACCTTTTCCGTGATCTCGAATGCATGAGAAATACCCAAAAGGAAATACCAGCTCGGGGCGTTGTCGATATCTTTGTAAACCGTCAACGACGGCGAAAGGAGCGTATCAAGACCCAGAGTCAGAAAGATCTCCTGGGTGTCATCAACACCGTCCAGGGCGTAATAAATATAGCCCCCTTCCGCGCTCAACATGCCAAACCCCTTGCCATAGGAAAGCGTAAAATCGGTCTCGTTCCATTTGTGATCTTCACCGGATTCGACGTATTTGTCGGTGTCCAGGTTGCCCCAGAAATTGCCTGAAAAACCCATGTAGCTGACCGTCATGGAAGGCTGAATAACGATACTGCCACGGCTCAATTCCTGCCCCCGCCAGATATATTTGCTAAGAATGGCAACATCGGCGGAAGCGGTTGGTTTTTCGTTTTCCTCTGCACATACATTCAGTGACCCAAATACAAAACCCCACAATCCAATGACAGCTATTAATGTTATAATCCAGGTTTTCGTTTTCATCTTTTTTTTCCTTTTGTCAGGTGGCCTGCCTGTCCCGTTCCGATGACCGGCAGGCACGCCCGGTTTTTTTTCTGTAATGAATTTGAACATGAGAATAAACACCCCTAAGGCCGCCAACGGTATATTGTGGCCCAGAATCGGTTTTATACTTCGGTCTTTTGCATATTTTCCCGTACGAGGCCCCAGAACAATGGCTCCGGCCAGAGCCGCCCATCCGCCTACGGAATGAACCACGGTGGATCCCGCAAAATCGATGAATCCCAAGCCCTCGAGCCATCCGTTTCCATTAAACAGGCTGCCCCAGGCCCAGCTTCCGAAAACGGGGTAAATGTTCTATCTTTTCCATGGATTAGATTTTTGACAGATCTTATAGCAAGGAATATGCCAGATTGAGGCTTATTGCAGATAATGATATATCTATTTGTTATTATTTGATTTAAATCGGATAGTTCTGAAGAAAGGCAAGAAGTAAATATTACTATTTTGCAACATAGGGCTTTGCTTGTTACATTTATGTTAGTTCATTACGGCTTCCCTCTTTTATCCTTTGTGAAAAATGAAGTGCCTTTATTTTTTACAGTTTTAAATACCGACAGGCGAGTGTTGATTTTTAAATTATTTAATGTTATGAAAAGGTTATGAAAGAAATATGGGTAAACAAAGCAGGCTCTTTTGAGGATGCCAGGCGTTTTGAAAAAGAGTATTACAAAAAATTCTCTGCCTCCCAACGCCTTGAAACTGTTCAAGTTCTTCGTGAAGCGTTTTTTAAATCATCCGGGATAAACTTTCGTGGAAACAGAAAAAGATTACGAAGAGTTTTTAGAATTATTAAACAAGCATGACGTCCAGTATTGCATTGTCGGCGCCTTTGCTTTGGCGTTTCATGCCGAGCCCCGATATACCAAAGAGATTGATATCTGGGTTCAAGCCAGCACCGAAAATTCCGAAAAATTATAGTAGGTTATTTTCATGGCTTCTTCCAATATTTTTCGATTTTGCTCGTCTTATAAACCCTATCGTTGCAAAAGCTCAGGATGCCGTAAGTCCAAGGCGTCCAAGGGTGACGCTGTAATAAACTACCGCGAACCCTTGGCAACGAAGGAATTGCGGTATCATGGGCTTTCCGAAGGGTTAAAAATTTGCCTTACGAAACGTTTTTT
>CAZBOB010000253.1:0-3979 GCA_964492995.1 uncultured Desulfobacteraceae bacterium
GAGCATTCTCCCTGTATTGGGATTCAAATGCGTTTACCCTGTTTCCTTCAGCGGATTATCTTGACATTATAAATGGTTGTTTATATCTATCAAAAAGATTTTTTTATAACGGCTTAATCAAAGGTCTCAAAAGAATGGAGGTACAACATGGCAGGAATCAATAAAGTAATCCTGATCGGCCGTTTGGGGAATGACCCTGAAGTTCGTTATACACCGGACGGAACTGCCGTTGCCAATTTCAGCATAGCAACTTCTGACGAATGGACGGATAAAGCGACGAATGAAAGGAGAGAACGCACCGAATGGCATCGCATCGTTGCCTGGCGAAAACTGGGTGAGATATGCGGCGAATACCTTTCAAAGGGGCGGCAGGTTTACATAGAAGGCAAGCTACAGACCCGGTCGTGGGAAAAAGATGGCGTTACCAGATACACCACTGAAATTGTTGCATCTGACGTACAGTTTCTCGGGTCCAGGGATTCCGCCGACACATACAGATCGCCCGGACCCTCACAGACTCGGGAATCCTCGACACCGCCATCTCCGGACAAACAGGATGACGACATCCCTTTTTAGGGCCTCGGAAAATAACAAATCCCCAAAGATTATGCCGGATTTTGGTTCGAATTCGAGGCGCACCCACCCGTGAATACTTTATGTATTCAGGGGTGGGTGCAAAAAAGAAAGCCCCTGGCTGGGGGTTGCCAGGGGCATTTATAAAGTGGCGGTTCACAGTAGGATGAACCGCCTAACGAAAGGAGATTAGATCATAGCATCTAACCTTTTTATACTTTAATACTACATTGTGATATGTCAAGGTTTTAACCACACCGGTACAATCTTCCGACTCTGCCCCGGTATTTTATTTTATGGATTAACCCGCCAAAGTTCGGTGGCGGGTTAATCTGCCTGAGGCGGATTAAAATTTAAGCCCCGCCATTGCCGGGATGTACCACCTGATACCGGAATGGGTCAAAAGGGAACGTTTTGCAAAGGCATTAAGGAAGGCGGATAGCCTACTTCAGGAAAAGAAATCTATTACAGGGCAAATTAAAGAAGTAGGAGAACAGATGCTTTATTAGAAAAAAGTTTTATACCACAAATAACATCCACCTATTAAAATTAATAATGGTATCAAAATGCATACAGGTTCCATAGTGTATCTCCAAAAATTTATGGTTTTTTCGGTTTTTTCGTCATCAATGACTAAAATATGGTTTATGGTATTTATATATGTTAGTTGCTCAAGATAGGTTTCATTCAAGTTTTGAGTAGACACAATGAAGTTACATTTATGGAACTTTTTTATGAAGTCAGAAAATTTTCTGAATTTTAAAAATATTCTGAATACAAGTTAGATCTAACTAAAAGTTCAATTTTAATATTGTCAAACTGAATGAGAGTGTTTTAGCTATACGTTATCAACAAGTTATTAACAAAATATATCTCCCTGGCATAGTTGACTATTCTTCAACATTAGCTGCTAACCATTCAAAAGCACATCCTTTTTTGAACGGATTGTTTTCTTAATTATTTTAAATAGATCCTGAAAAATACCGAGTTTTGAACAATTTGGACAAAGGAAAAGTTCTTTGAAAATCTCACGAAATCTTTAATTTTCATTAAAAGTTACTTCGACACTACCATAATTTTTCGTATCCAAAAGAGGGTTTTTTATAACTATTTGGAATCCTATCATTTACTAAATACTTCAAAGCCTATATTGGGAAAAATGGGATTTAACCGGATCCACATATTTTTACGATATGATATGAAATAACCAAGTTAATTCTCAAAAAACAGGGGAGGCGTTTCGAATAGGAGACAAAACTGCAAAAAATTCAGCCGTCCGGCGTCTGCACCCCAGGCAATCTCTTTTCGAATTATTGTGTTCATAATAAAGTTCCATGAGTTCATCCGCGCTTTTTCCATAAATATCGGTCAGGCTTTCATTCTTGCGAAATGCATCCATACAACAATAAATCTTTCCGTTTTTTGCCGAAACAATGAGCGAAGTCGGGCATGGGCCGGACATAAATACAGCTTTGGATGCCAACTTAGCCAATGACTCATCAAGGAGATCTTGATAAAACAGATTGCATGCAATTTCAGCGGGCTCTCTTGAGTCGCCATTTCCAAAATAAACCTTTTCCGTGCAGGTCAGAAGATTTTTATCTTGTGCCAGAAAAAAGGTGCTCCTGTCCAGGTAAAGACAGGGTAACATAAAAATGCTTTTAAGCGCATTAAAAAGCCCTATTAGTGATGCGGACTCGGCCCGGTTATCCGGAGAAATAACCGGCAGCAATATAAGCCTCGGCACTTCCTGATGTATGAAGCCCTCCCTGTCAAATTCGCCGGCTCCTCTTTTCAAGGACTGGTAATAATAACGAAAATAATAATCTATTTCTTTGACGGTTGTCAGGGGTGCCGAATGAACAAAATGAAGATAAAGCCGGGCAAACAGGTTCGTCTTGAGAAATTTGCCGACCTCTTTCTGAATACGTTCAATCTGGGGCATACTTTCGGTCAGATTCCCGGCAACAAGATAAAGATTAGATGTCAGGTTTACATATGAAAACAGGCCCGACAATGTACGACAAAGCATCTCAAGATCTGCCTCATCCCGTTGTTTGGCCAGGACTACGTATATTTTTTTTATGGCGGGTTTGATCATTATCGGTTGTTTGTTATTTTATCACGATACGATCCGCTTTCCTCCGTCAAGAGAATGAGCTCGCCACATATTTTGGATCTTTTGAAGCTCATTGATCCCAAAGCATTCGGTTTCGTACTGAGATCCAATCGACATATATGCCGGACGGCTGTTTTGCAACGGTCGTATATTGTAATCCTTGTAATGTCTGGCCAGGTGCGTTCCAAAATAGATCTGCATCTGCTGTGAATTGCTATTTCCCATAATCTTGACTTTGTTTTTTTTCACAAACTCAAGTGTTTTCACCGCATCCTCAAAAGTTTCGTAAGGCAGACCAAACAAGGTAAAAAGTTCTACTTCTATGCCCTGATCCTGGGCAAGCCGAATCGCCCCGGCCACCTGTTCCGTGGTTATCCGCTTGCCAAGTTTTGTTAATACACGGTCAGAAGCCGACTCGAGTCCGAAGGCAATAACACCGACCCCGGCTTGTTTCATCTTCTTCATCAACTCGGGAGTTACAAGGTCCACCCGAGTCTGAACCCACATCTTCACCTCAATGCCATGCGTCAAGATTCTGTCAAAAATTTCTATAAGCCGTTCGGGTTTACAGGAGATATTCGGATCGGCAAACCAAAGTCTTTTTACCCCTTTTTTTGTTACCCATTTAATTTCCTCCATCACCCGGTCAACGGAATGAAAGGTTATTTTGTGTTTAAAAGCCTGGGGCGTGTAACAGTAGATACAGTGATAAGGACACCCGCGAGAGGTCAGCATGACGGCCTCATTCATACAAGAATAGTCAAAAATATCATTCAGATATGGAGAAGGATAATGATCCAACTCTGTAAAGCCCTCAATCTCCGGAGTATCAAAGACAATGCTTTGGGTGTCCTTGTAACTTACGCCGGCAAGATCCGAAAAGGGCGTCCCGTTTTTGATGGCCTGCGCGACCCTTAGCAACGTTACTTCGCCCGAAGATCGACAGATATAATCAATATCCGAAAGCTCTTTAAAGGCGGAAGAGGGCATGAAGGTCGCCTGTGGACCACCAATGGCTACCTTTATATTATTGTCCATGGACTTTATAAAGTTGGCAAAGCCTCTTACATAAAGCATGGTTCTCTGGTAGGCCGTCAAACCAACCAGAGCCGGTTGAAAGCGGGTGATAAGCTCATGAAAACCGGAACGTGACAAAGACGTATCCTGCCCTACAATCAATATTTTGGTCCCGAACCCCTTTGATTTAAGAAAGGCAGCAATGTAGCCCAATGAAATAGGCGTCATTGTCGGTGCAAAAGGATTAATTTCAATCAATAGAATGTTCAT
>CAZBOB010000254.1:0-3882 GCA_964492995.1 uncultured Desulfobacteraceae bacterium
TAACGACAAGCTCACCTGGACCATGGGCCGCCAGGCCCTTGGGATTAGGTGAAGCGACAGGTTAAGTGCTCAATATTTTTTATTGCCCATCTATCCTGGCTATCCAACATAAGGAATATCAGAACATGTTATTTCAATGTCTGTTTTCCCCAGCATCACAAGTAGTGCGGCCGCACGGGTTTCCTTTTCTTTGTGAGGCCCAACGATAATTTGTTCTATCGGAAGCTCAATATCAATTGTATTGAAGAGTTCGATATAAGGTATGCGCTGACCGTTTTTTTTGCGAAATTTTCTCTCTTTTTCAGGTTGTGGTATAATACCTTCCGTTTCAGCTAATTCTAAATATCCCTTATCCAGGACTGTGGGTAAAGCAACCACTCTAACCTCATTCTCTTCACAAAAGCCATAATGCTTATAACGGCTGATACAACTAACAAAAGGATGATATGCTTTCTCGGCTGCCTTAAAATCTTCTTTTCTGCTTAGATTTTCGTGATCGAAAAATAGTTTCACAACGTCAGCAATAATGGATAGATTTTCAGATAGCTCCTCCTTTAACTTCTTTTCATCTTTGCTATATATAAGATCAGATAGATGCATTGCACTGTAGGCCGAACTTTTTGCTTCTATCTCCAGGATATCTTCCAATTTTTTAGTATTAAATACCAAAGCGAAGCCACCTCCGGTTCCATAACCACGCCATTGGCTCAATAATCCGTTAATATTAACATGAGGATCTTTATGCTTCCCACAGAATGAAAGAATATAAATTTCATCACCTGTTGCTCGATATTGCGCATCAACAACTACTTCCGTATCATGCTGAACAAGTTGCCCAAGTCCTCCTTTTTGTTTTATGCTTTGTTCAATTTGTGGAGATTGCTTAATTAATTTTTCGTATGCTTCGCGCACATACGGAAGAATCAGTGAAATCAATTTGTCTCTAAACAAAACGATTTCTGAATAATCATTCAAAAATTTATAGTGAGTTGCCCACAAAGACTGGGTTTGTAGGATTCCTATCAACCCATCCCAGGTAGTGTAATGATATAGTTTCTCATAGACTTCTGATATCTTTTGCATCTGTTTTACCTTTAATCAGGCACTTAACGTGGGCATCAGCGGGAGCCGCGCTTTTTGGCGATCCGCTGGATGCCATGGTTATCTGATGCCTTTTCCATTTCCTTCAACAAGTCCCCCAAATCTATAGACAAGTAGCTTTCATTGATCAATCCTTGGTTTAGCGAACAGGTGCCGGTCTTAAAGCCGACAATGACAACGTGCGTTCCCTGTTCCGAGAGAAGCCGGATAGCTGGAACGTAATCCGTATCCGATGCAAATAGCACTACCTCATGGGTTGGTTGCAGGGGCGACCGGGCGAGTGTCATCATTCTGATGAACACCGTGAAGTCTACACCTTTCTGCTTTTTGGTGTGATGCGGTATTTCTAGTACCGTTACACCCTTTTCATTCCTCAGCTTCTTGAGTAGGGCATTTCTCTCAGCTCCTTTGAATGGGCCAATCTCGCCATGGTCAGAACAGATGAATTCGGTATGGATGAACGGGTGGCTATACAGTCCCTCATTCTTTAACCTTTCCTGAATGGCCGCGTGTAGAAACGGGAACGAGAGTTTGTTGAGAATGTAGTCCTTGTCTTTATCGTGTCTGCTCAAGTCGTTGATAAAATTATGACCGTCAACTACGATGGAGAAAGCCATTCTCACACCACCTCATTTTTCAATCCGTTTGCAGATAACGATAAGCTTACCGGATTGTGTGGAGCAAGGCGGAACACAATTCCGGTAAAGCGACAGGTTATGTGTCTGATATTCAAAGTTATTTTCTTGATATGGTAACTTTTTTCAAATTTTTTATTGGTGGATAACCTCTGGCAATGCGCATATTTTGTATTGAATTAGCTGTTGCCTCATAATGAATTAAGGCTTTTTGAGGTGAATTTTTCCACATCTCATGAAAATTTCTCCAGGCCTTTTTTTCATCAGAAATATTATAAGCCCAATAATTTAGTTCTTTTGAAACTCCAATTGCGTTGTCTATTTCATGTGGCTCACAATCTTGAATAATAATGTCCGTATTAACCTCTTTATTTAAAAAAGGTTCTATTGAGGGATGGATTAAAACACGCATACCTTTAATACCACAAGACTCTGCTTGAAATGCTTTAACCACTCCTGTACCTAAAAAATGCGATGCATGTTCGCCGGAGTCCAATTTTATATCTGTTTTAAATCGTAACGTTTCAAAAGATCCTATTGCTATTCCAGCTCTTACAGGCACTTTATTTCTTAGAAATCCACACATTAAGTCTGTAATTATTTTTACCCCATCTTTTAAATATTTAGTAGCAATATACGCAGAATCTGAAAATGTAATTGATGTAAACTTGCAGCTCAGTTTGGCAAGGTTAAGTCTACCTTGTAATATAAAATGAAAACTTGAAAATACCTGTTCTAATTTATTGGGCTTTCTATCATCATCAAAGATTCCAATAAAAATTTGATCAAGGGGGCCTTCGTGATCCACAATTCTTTCAATATCAAGACGATTTTCAAGAGTTAAATTTGAGAACCCTAAAACGTCTACAAAAATTACGATTTTTTCTTCTAAATTCACCATTATCAAATTAAGATCTATCAACCCATCATTAATTTTTTAGTTCAATATCAAGCATATAACGGGAAGGTTGAGCGGCACCCGACCACGCGGCCAAGGAGACTAAGAATGCACCCTATGATTGTCACCGCGTGGTCGGGTGTCCGACTCGAACCGCTGGTTCGGCTGAGATCGAGCCGTATTTTCGTCAGAACGCAACACTCCATTCGTCAAAAGGAATGCCATTACTAAGGCGACCATTGTATACCCTGTCTTGTATCTCATCTGAGTAGATTTCTAAGCCCCAGAGTCTACTCACTCCGCCTCCGCGGCCCATTAGATTCACTTTACGAAAGTATTCCTCAATAGGTCTCATATCAGGCCAACTCCAAGCCAAGCGAGAAAAGAGGCCGGAAAGTAAAACCCCTAAGGGAGAAAAGTAATCCTTTTGAATTTCGTGCCACGCTCTAGTTTCAATTCCTGGGTCGCCTTTACCGCAACAAACAAAACCGCTGCTGGCATATCCGTTTGGACCGTAAAGGCGAATGAATTCTTCATTATAGTAGGGAAGCTTAGGACTCGTGTATGTGTCTTTCATCATGATCCATGTTGCTAAATCGGCAACCGTCAGAAGGTCCATGCATTCGATAGGGTGCCGAGCATATTTTTCATCCGCTTCCATAAGAGCAGTTTCGATATTCTTTATGGGTCGCGACCTTTGACTCTTCCATGAATGGGAATGGGCCAACAAACCATAGATAATAGTTGATGTGAGTTCCTTGTATGGGGAACCCTTCCGTTTTGGAAGGTTGCGGCGAATCTCTGCGCATGTTTGCACGGCTGTCTTTACATGCTTTGCAGTCAGAGTGAGTTTGCATTCAAAGGCTGCTGCCACACCACCAGACATATATAGTTTCTTATCGAGAAGAATCCGTGGGTATGATGGATGAAGGACCAAGACGTCAATCTGGGGGCTAGTGTAACCCGATTCTGTGATAATACGTCCTTTTGTAACAATTTGAAAGTATGATGGAAGCCAGCTCCGAAGTAAACTTGCCCAGTTCTCTTCACCCTGATCACCTGCAGTACCCGGATCTTCTGGAGCACGTTTTCTGATACGTGCATATTCCTGCTCAATGTCCTTTTGAGATGAAATCACAAAATCATGGATATCGTGCTGCTTCATGGTAAATGCCTGTCATGAGGAAAATCTATTTCATTGCTGCCGAACAAGTTATTCTAGAGTTTCTTGATATCTCCGCTCTCCGA
>CAZBOB010000255.1:0-3877 GCA_964492995.1 uncultured Desulfobacteraceae bacterium
TAAAATTTCGGAGCTGGAATGTCAACAAAAAACAACGTTAAATAAAAGTCTTTGGGGACGTATGTGCACAGCGGAACTCCGGGGCGATGGTCAAATATTGACATTTACTTTTGAGTTGCTTGATGCCGGTTGCTCGCTGCCGGTTGCAAAATACTGGATACTTGTTGCTGGTTGTTTGATTATAAATGTTTCGATTGAAGATAGTCGACCCGGTTAAATGGTTGTTCAATTCCGTTGAAATGTTTCTTAATTTCACTGGATAAAAATTTAACCCCGCTGGAATGGCTCCCACCACGATGAAATAGAAAAACAAAAGGCATCTCATAGGGTAAAGATTCCACAAAGCGCGGTAAACTACAGGGTAAAAAGGAATTATAGTTTAAAATCTTTAGTTATTCTCTTGGATGGAACAAATCTAACATGAATCATATTTTCAGATAAAAAGTAATCAGCGTTTGGCTGAGGTTATTTGATTTTCATCCTTCACTCATGGCTGTTATGAAAAACTTGGGGTGGACCTTAACGTTGACCTAAGTCTCGTGTTTGAATGCTTTCTGAAGATTATCGTCAAAGCATGAAAAAACTATAGAAGAAGATAATTCCTGACATAGGTTTAAGGCTGAGGCTAAATGAATTGCATCAAAACCCCTTAAAGCATGTTTTTCTGCCAGGTCACCTGCCAGTCGGATAATATCTTGTGAAACACTCAAGATAAGATACCTGTTCCAATCTTCATTAAAAAACGCTTTCATGCGATTATATTCATCTGATGTGAATGCCTTCTCTCGAAATCTGCGAACGAAAGCCGCCCTTGCTTCAGCGTAAGCGACAAGCGAGGTGGCCGTGACTTTTGAAGATTTGACCAGGACATCAACTTTCGACGATTCATCTTCTTCAACATACAATTTTACCAAGCTGCTGGTATCAAGATATACGATCATTTTACCGCCTGTCCTCAATAACAGCACTGGAAACGCTCTTACCTCTTGAAGCAATACGGGGCGTCATACCCAACGGTTTGCCCCCGGTCCAGCAAGCCATGCCGCGCTGGATCAACTGAAATATTTCCTCTTCTTTAGTTGCTTTTTCAAAAGGCATTATGACGGCTATCTCTTTTTTTCGATCTGTGACGACAATTTTCTCTCCGGATTTCACCAGCTTCATATATCTGCTTAAATTTTCCTTTAATTTTCTTATGCCAATTGTTTCCATAATTTAAATCCTCAAGGTTTTGAATCAATGTGACTACATTATACCTATATGTTGTCTCATTTGTCAAGTGCAAGTCTGATCATATAGGACATCCGTGCAGAGCGTGATAAAATAATTATAAGTTCAAGTCTGCATAATCATGAATCCAAGAAATTTTTCAAAGGCATCAAGGACGTGACATAGCTCCGCTCTGTTGATTACATCAGAATATTTTTATATCTAACTGTAATTATATCCAAATTTAAATATCAAGCAGGCTTGACAGCTTTTAAGTGTTGCGAACGGAGCGAAATTTAACTTGATGGCCCCGTAAAAAGTCAAAAGAAATAATCTTTTACGAGAGTTTTTAGTTTCGGGTGGCAAGTTTTAAGTGTCTGTTAAAACAGCTAATTTTAATCACCTAAAACCTAAGTTTTAAAAGCTAAGCCGTGATAAATTCTTTGTTTTAGGAATTGGTCTAATTTAGCTGGATTCAAAAATTGCGTCAACAAATTGTTGCCTAAATTGAACGTTTTAAATTGTGACACAATATTACAAAGATGATAAATTGTAAACCCTCCGGGATTGCCGATTTTATGAGTTAATTCTATTTCACCTAAATTCTGCAAGCCTTGTATCTGCCGGATATACAAGGCATCAATCGTGCAGCTGTATTGTAATACTGCAATCGATTGATAACGCAGTAGATCCGGTTGAGACGAGGTACCCGAAGGGTTAACTATTTTCGAAATTTAATATGGATTTCATCCTTTTATTTGTCCCCTTATCGGTAGGCGGATATTTATAAAACATCTCAATAGCGCATTGTAATTATTTTAAATCTATCTCTTTCGAAAAAAGTTAATTCAGATTTTAGGTTACAAAAATTGCCTCTAACTGTTATAGTAATCAAACGAGCATCCAATATCCAGAAACCAGAAACGAGTTTTTATGAGATAACGCCATGTTGCTGAAAAAATTAAACCCGGCGGTGTCCAAATACTGGCTTATTGTTCTGGCCGGACTGATGTGGAGTATGGTTGGAATAATGCTCTGTCGTCTGGCATATATCTGGCTGGCAGCTGTAAATTGGAGTTTGGGTTTACCGCTGGGAGTGCTTAGCATTATTTCAGCGTTGGCAGCCTATCGTTACAGCTTTTCCAAAATCGCACGTAAAAATATCGTCCGCCTCTGTCTCCTTTCGGACAAATGCTGCATCTTCGCCTTTCAGGCCTGGAAAAGTTATCTGATCGTTATCTTTATGATTATACTCGGCATTGCTTTGCGCAACTTACCTATTCCAAAGCACTTCCTCGCCGTCATCTATGCAACTATAGGGGGGGCATTGTTCCTTTCAAGCTTTCACTTTTACCTGCGTATCTATCGGGTAAAAATTCTGAAACAGTCTTGCCTGCCGCCTAAAAATGAGTAAAACTAAATTATTTTCTTAATCCATCCATTACCTCTTCTGCCGCCCTGATGGTTGTGTCTATATGCTCCGTGTTATGAGCCGCTGATACAAAAAGAACCTCAAACTGGGATGGGGCAAGGTAAATCCCTTTCTCCAGCATACCGTTGTAAAAGGCAGAAAACATTTCAAGGTCACAGGTCTTGGCATCATTAAAATTAAGAACCTCCTTATCTGTAAAAAACAGGCCCAGCATGGACCCGACCCGATTACCCATGACATTTATTCTCGCTTTTTCCGCAGCGTTTACAAGACCGACAGAAAGACGATCCGCTTTTTTATCCAGAGTGTCATAAAAATCGGGGGCTTTAAGTTGTGTAAGCGTTGCAATACCTGCGGCCATGGCCACGGGATTGCCGGACAGGGTTCCGGCCTGATATACCGGCCCCTGCGGTGCGATATGTTCCATGATTTCCCGTCTGCCGCCATAAGCGCCGACCGGAAGCCCGCCGCCGATGATTTTACCCAGACATGTCATATCCGGAGAAATTCCATAAAGGGACTGGGCGCCGCCATAGGCCACCCTGAAACCGGTCATCACTTCATCAAATATCAGCAGACTGCCTTTTTTTTCTGTAACTTCTCTTAAAGTCTCCAAAAATCCGTGCTTGGGCGCCACCAGCCCCATGTTCCCGGCCACAGGCTCAACAATGACACACGCTATGTTTTCACCGTGCTTCTCCATTACCTTTACAAGACTGTCGATGTCATTATAGGGAAGCGACAAGGTATGGGACACAAACGATTTTGGAACCCCGGGACTCCCCGGAATACTCAATGTGGCAACCCCGGACCCTGCCTCCACCAAAAGGGCGTCGGCATGGCCATGATAGCAACCGTCAAATTTTACGATGGTGTCCCGTCCCGTAAACCCTCGGGCGAGCCGTATTGCACTCATGGTCGCTTCTGTGCCGGAATTCACCATACGGACCATCTCCATGGATGGCACGGCATCAACAACCATTTCGGCGAGTATGATCTCAAGATCGGTGGGCGCACCAAAGCTGGTGCCTCTTTTCAAAACAGAAGAGATCGCGTCTATCACCGAGGGATGCCTGTGCCCAAGGATCATGGGCCCCCATGAACCGATATAGTCGATATAGCCGTTGCCGTCTTCATCAAAAACCATACATCCTTGGGCATGATCAATAAAAGTCGGTTCGTTGCCCACGTTTTTACATGCACGAACAGGGCTGTTAACGCCGCCGGGAATAATAT
>CAZBOB010000256.1:0-3863 GCA_964492995.1 uncultured Desulfobacteraceae bacterium
AACGAACCCGAAATTTGTTGAAGCTCTTGAGAAAGCATGTATTTTAATAATTCCGGAACAAGCTTCTTCTTAAGAATAAATCTTAACCACCTCTAAGATTATTAAAAAGAAAATAAAAAAGGCAGAGCCTTTTTTGCTCTGCCAATATTATAGCCCGATAGCCTCTTTTTGCTAAACCACACAAGAGACTACCAGGCATCTTATACTGTTAGCTTCCCTCAATGCCGTTATTAGCTCGATGCTCATCAAATTATATAAAAATATATATCTGATCGAGAACTAAGATGCACGTACATCAGAGAAGCTATTAACTATTGTCCATCCATAAATGGTCTTTTTGCCCTATCTCTGCGTTATGCTCAAAAAATTAATTCGCCAAAGTTCGGTGGCGAATAAATCCTCGGAATATTAAACATATGCCTGCGGTTATTTTTTTCGCATGCCTTGATCTTGAACAAAAATCCTCATTTATGGATGGACACTAACTAAGTGCCACCTCAAACTCCCTTTTTAAGTATAACCTTTGGAGGATCATGGCCATCACATGGTTTTTATTTTAGATGTTGAAGTTGTGTGGCACTTACTTGCGTCAATTCTGATTTCAACTTTTATTTTTTATTAATAAATAAGCAGAAATCATGCCAAATTCTTTAGATAAATATTTGTCGTATAATCCTAAATAGTTATATTTCTAAACAGGATTAATACAACCAGATATTATGAATAATATTCACCAATTTCTGTGAAATTGATTTCATAATATTTAAAATTTTACACAATTAATTTATACAGTTAATACAGGTTTTAAGTTCATAGTTTCAAAATAATTTGTAACAGTCGAACAATAAAAATTTGATGAATTCTGTCTTTAAAAAATAATGGACATGTTTATCAGAAAATGAGCAGGGAAAAATTATGATGCATGTTCATATGAAGCCATTTCAAAGCAGAAAGATACATTGCAGTACACACAAGTTTTCCGTGCTTGATTTAAGGTCACCGAATAACACTGGGCATTTATTTCGTCTTTTCTTTTTTCAATTTTCGTTTTTCCTTTGGATTAAGCTGGGCCTTTTTCTGTTGTTCCCTTTTGCCTTTGTCTCTTTTTCCCTTATCACCCATTTCTGTTTCTCCTTGTTTGAAAGTGATTATACGGATCTGGATATCATTACCATTGTAATGTTATCCGTATTTAAATTCCATAGGTTATCGTACCAGAAAACTAAATGACGTCCTTCTTAAACGTTCGAAAAAGCAAAATCTTATCACTCTGATCAACCAGTAAGCTATTGAGCTGGGAAGTTAATATCACATCACTTTAAATTTTATTTTTTTTCCTTCTTCATTCCGGATATTTCTTTAAGGATTTTTTCCAGATTTTCCAGTTCCCTCCCATAGCCGGTCCAATCGCCATGACGCAGATATGCTTTGGCTTTATTATAGTGGTCCAGGGCCGTGGCGCCGAGCTTGGATAACCCTTCACCCTTTATTTGAGGAATAACCAGGGAAGCCGCATGTTTCGAGGTTGTTTCAATATCCAAGATATTGCTCAAAGCCTTGTCCAGGTTTTCTTCCATAATCAGGCGATTGCTAAAAGCGACAATGACTCTTTTGAGTTCAGGCAGAGAAGCGGCCCTTGCCTCTTCCACCTGGGGACGCGCGTGCGCGCCTGCCTTCCGGGACTTGGCTCTACCGGCGGGCTGAGGGGTGTCGGTTGGGGGCATTTGGCTTTCTTCCTGGATGGCTTCCAGATATACCGGCTCCACATAGATAAAGGTATCACTGACGGGAATAGCCAATAGATTGCCCCGGATGACCCGGGAACCTCTCTGCCCCCACAGGCTCAATTCTCGGGATATTTCCGTTTGCTGATCCACCCTGGCTTCAATCTGCATCGGTCCATAGACCAGTTTTTCCTTGGGCAGCTTGTAGACCAGCAGGTTGCCGTAGTTGGAGAGGTCACATCGGGCCGCCAGCCAGCCGATCATATTATCTTTCTTGGAAGGGGTGAAAGGGGTCATCAGGAAAAATTCTTCCTTTTGCTCTTCGGGCAGCTTGATAATGATGTAGTAAGGTTCCATTTTCTGACGGCGCTCCCCATAGACCTCATCCGGAATTTGCCAGAGGTCTTCCTGGTTGTAGAAGACCTGGACATCTTCCATGTGATATTTCGTGTAAGTCTCCATTTGGATTTTAAAGAGATCTTTGGGATAGCGGATATGCTCCTTCAGCTCCGCGGGCATTTCCTTGAAAGGCTTAAACAGATCCGGGAAGATCCGCGCATAGGTTTTGACGATGGGGTCTTTTTCATTAATCATGTAGAAAACCACATCCCCGTTATAGGCATCGATGGTGACCTTGACGGAATTGCGGATGTAGTTAAGCTGTCTTTTATTAAAAGTGCCGCGAGACCGGCGCGAATAAGGATACATTTCAGAGGTCGTGTAGGCGTCTTGAATCCAGTAGAGCTTTCCACCGGAAAGAACCAGATAGGGATCACCGTCATAATCGAGAAAGGGGGCAATCGAATTCGTCCGCCGGTTAATCCGCCGGTTAAACATGATGCGGCTCTCCGGACTTAAGTACGTAGTAAACAGTATCTGGGGATCCAAAAACTCAATGGCAAACAAAAGCCTTCTGAAAAAAGATTTGATATGGATACCGCCCTTGCCCTGGTAGGTGTTATAAACATTTTTGTCCCCCTTGGGATAATCAAATTCCCGGGCGTTGGTCTTTACCATCACATACTCATCCGTTTTTTCGCCATAATAGATCTCGGGGCGCACGACCCTCAGGTCCGGTTCAAAGGAAGGCGGCAGGTCTTTGATAAAGAGGCGGGGCAGCCCCTCGCTGGTCACTTCATTGACCGGGCTTGCGGCCAGTCCGTAGCCATGGGTATAGATGAGGTGTCTGTTGACCCAGGTGTCGGCCTGGGGAGGCAGCTTGTTGACCACCAGCTCCCGGGCGGCCAGCATGATCTGGCGATACTGGTTGTTGAGGAAATACCGATCGACGTCGACATTGTTAAAATCGTAATACAGCCGTATGGCTTGAATTTGCCGGTAGGTTTGAAGCAGCGGGCGCTCGTCCCAGATCCGGATGTTTTGGATCGTTACGTCATGCTGCTTGAGATCCTGGGCACTGAGCCGGTCGTTCACTTCAAAATTGACTACTTTGATTTTATTCAGGTTGTAGGCCTTGCGGGTATAATCGATATTGTGGGCGATGTAGGGGGATTCTTTGGCCAGTTCATTGGGTTTGACGATAACTTTTTGGACCAGGATAGGGAGCCCGGTTCCCAGCACCAACACGACGCCTATCCAGATTACCGCACTAATCCAGATTATTTTTGCCCTAAGTTTAAAGGCGTTGATAAAAAGGACTACGGCAAATCCTATCGAGATAAGAACGATAACCCTATAGGCCAGAACCTTAATGTGAACATCGGTATAGCTGGCGCCGAAAGCCGGTCCCTGGGTGGAATATAAAAGCCCGAACATTTTCAGACGATAGGCCCAGGCCATTAGCAGCACAAAGAATCCGCCCAGAAAAATAAGATGCTTTTTAACGTTTTCCGCAAGGGTGATTTTAGGCAAAGTGGGCAGGGTACCCTGGGCCTGACGGAAGTCACCCTCTATTTTCAGGGCACCGTTTTTCAGATACCAGCCCATAGTGGCCAGTGCAGCCACGACAAAAAGAATCAGCAACCCATTTTGGATTAAGATGTAAAAAGGCAGCGAGAACAAGTAAAAACCGATGTCCAGGTTAAAAACAGGGTCGGTGCTGCCAAAAGGCTGCTGATACAGATATCGCAGGAGCAAATCCCATTCAGTGGAGCTTTTTGAAGCAATATAAAAGGTGAG
>CAZBOB010000257.1:0-3813 GCA_964492995.1 uncultured Desulfobacteraceae bacterium
CGCCTTGTTCTTTGCTTTATTCATTATCAGTTGCGGGTCTCAGAAAGCTATCTTTTGCACTGAAAATTGTGCATCCATGCACTGAATTTTGGGCAATGTCATTACCCCCCCCCCCCCCACGATGCATACTCACGCCATTTAGTGGATATATTATAATCCTTATCCAGTATACGGTATTTTTATCCAGCTTGTTCAATCCGGTACGCATATTGCGTTTGAATACGGCTTTGTTCCCGACTGCAAAAGATGGGAAAACTCATGCCGGAATCCGTATACCGCCAGCGCAATCCCCAAAATTCGCCATACTACCAGTGCGTGGAGGATTCACCCTGTTAAATCCTCCGGAGGAGGGCCGCGAAGCGGCATTTAACAGGGTAAATTTCGAAACATTCGCACTGATCTATGACGACCGGTTCGAACGGCAATACGGGTTCTTTCGCCCCTACGTCAAACTGGTCATTTACCGCTATCCGGACTGCGGAGTTCTGAAAGAACTCGCAGTTAAGTGAGCCTAAAGAAAAAACAGGTGCCGGTCCTTTAATGCCCATTGTTTAAACGAACCGTGATCAGTTTAAAAGATGAATGATGTTATTCGCTGTTTTTTCTTAAGGCTCACTAACCTGCTCAAACAGCCAGACCTTTTACATTTTATCACCAGTAGGCTCCATAATTTATTGAGATGTTGCCCCTAACAAAGTTAAGCACCTCAAATTTTAAAAAATAAGGGTTTCTCCATGTTTTATAACCAGAAACACGTCATCGGGTATTTGTTTTTTCTTTAGGGCTGTTTTAAGCATCTGAGGAGGCTCATCAAGGGGTTCATCGGTGAGAACAAAAGTGCCCCAATGAATGGCCACGGACTTTTTTGATGCCACATCCAGATGAATCTGAAGGGCTTCTTCAGGGGAGACATGATGATGACGCATGAACCATCTCGGTTCATAAGCACCTATTGGGATGGCTGATAAATCAAAGGGTCCTAATTTCCGGCCAATTTCCCTGAAGATCGGGGAGTATCCGGTATCTCCGGCAAAAAAGAAATTAAAATCTTTTGTTTGCACAACCCAGCCTGCCCACAGGGTTTTATTTTTAAAAAATAAGCTTCTTTTGCTCCAGTGTTGAGCGGGAACGGCCGTGATCTTAAATTTTTCTTGACCATGACTTTCCCACCAGTCCAGCTCAACCACACGGCTGATTCCCCGGCGTTTAAACCAACGCTTTAACCCCAGGGGGACAAAAAAAGTGGTCTCCTTGCCCTGTTCGAGGTCATAGAGTTTTTCTATGGTTTGTGTGTCTAAAGAGTCATAGTGGTCATGGGAAATTAGCACCATATCGATTTTCGGTAGTTCCTTAAGGGAAAGCCCGGGCGGTACCACCCTTTGTAAACCGGCCAATCGCAATGGAGAAGCATACGTTGAAAAATGTGGATCCGTAAGAATATTTTTTCCTTCCATCTGAAGCAAAACCGTGGCATGGCCGATCCAGGTCAGGGTGTTCAGTTTGTTATTGGATTGAAGAAAAGCGGTATTGTTGTGGGCCGGGGTGAAATTATAGTCTTGGTCGGGCAAAATAATTTTTGAGCGCCGTCTCCACCGCCATTTTAGAAAGTCGAAAAAACTCGGTTTTTCATGGGGATAAAGATTTTGAAACCCATTTTTTGTATGATGAAGTTTCCCGGATCCCGGAGGTTGGGCCATATTGCGATGTGAGAAGAATTTGAATTTCCTGAGATGAACCATAGTTTTTTTCGGGTTAACTCTTAGGCTTAGCAACTCATTTAGTTTTGGCTCAATTAAGGGTGTATATTTACTTAAAACAATTAGTCTAATAATGTAAGTTGAACCTGTTGTTTTTTTAGTTTATTTGAATTTGCCTTTTTAGTACCGGATATCCCCGGATCCTTCGATAAAAGACTTTTCCAATCTCCACAAAATTCCTGTTGAGGTTCATCTGAATACATTACTTGAAAATTATTATTGTTTGTTTCTTTAATACCTTCTAACCGGTTTATTAGGAGTTCTGTTTCCTGACGGGTAATTACCGGGAATTCATAGTGCTTATTCAGATACTTGAACCCTCCTTTGCTCTTGTGTCGTTCTTGCACGAAATTTATATGATTTTTTAATCTGGCGCTGATACACTCATTGGAATAATCTACAATCGTATTCATTCTGGAAAGTATCGCGTCTTTAAAATTTTGATCCAGCTCAACCCCCACACTGTTTCTGCCCGCAGCCATGGCAGCATACATTGTCGTGCCGATTCCGAAAAATGGATCCAATACCGTATCGCCTTTTACAGAAAACATATTTATCAAACGATACGGCACATCAAAACGAAATGCAGCGCTTCTATTCCTGATTTTAGCATCAAAGAGATTTTGTGAAGCCCCTTTCAAATCCATCCAGATGTCCGAAAACCATACATTCCTTTCTTCCCAGAAAAAAGCGCTTTCACGTCTGATTTTTTTATCTTTGGATGTTTTAAATTCTCTCTTTTTACCTTTTCGAACAATAAGAATATACTCGTGTTCCAGGGTAACATATGCACCGGGAGGCAGCATGCCGGACCCCATGAACTTGTTGGGAGCGTTTGTCTGTTTTCTCCATAAAATGGCAGGCAAAGCGTTAAAACCCAGAGTGAGAAGATACCCCATAATTCTTGTATGATTTTGATAAAGAGAAAAATTTTCGTTTATGGTCCGGGTGGCATCCCCGATGTTTATGCAGGCGATGCCGCCTTTTATCAGAACCCGGTAAACTTCATCCCATACGGAGTCCAGAACCTTGTGCATGAGTTCGAAAGCGATGGTGCCCTGTCTCTTTTCCAACGCTTTGCCGATTTTCGGATTTTGGTCAGCGAACATTTGATCCCACATTCTAATCATCGGATATGGGGGTGAGGTAACCATTAAGGCAATACTGTCTGAAGGTATGGTGTTCATTTTATTTGAATTATTAAAAATTATCTGATGGCTTGTTTTCATATATTACCTCGGTTATATAAAAACATATTCCATAACTTTACAGTTTAGTCAAACGTTACCCCATGGGTGGACCCAAAAAAGCTTGCCAATTTTTTTATGGGTTAGTATTCAGTACATGAAAGGAAAAAATATGATTACAAAGTCAACGGTATTTGAAGAAACGTTAAAAAACTACCTGGGCCAGCTTGGCCAAATTGAGTTTAAATATTTAGAAAACATACTCGGGGTAGCGGTTGAAAAAGATGAAGTTATGGTTCCTTTTTTCGGCAAACCGTACCGGGTTTCTACAAAAGGTGTGATTGACCCATCAGGGAAGCAGCCGCCCTTGGAAATAAGCGTTGTTTTATGTAAATATCTTCTTCTTTGTCCGAAAACAAATCCAATTGCAGACCAGTGGGTATCCTACAGAGATTTTAAGGACTCCGCTCCATTGACCGGTTTTTTTTTTAATGCCGTGGAACAACCGGTGGCCAACCATTTTTCAGGAAGACTCAATGAGCTTAAAGCATCATGTGATATGCTTGGAGGATATCAACCCTTTATCAAACTTTCGTATGAACTCTCCGTGCAATTTAATCCCCTTCCAAAGGTTCCGCTTCTTCTGCTGTATAACGATAGGGATGATGAATTTCCTGCGCATTGTTCCATACTTTTTGAAAAGCGAGCAGAAAAGTATTTGGATGCGGAATGCCTGGCGATTCTGGGAATGCTGCTTTCTGTTTATCTAAGAAAGAGGATAGAAAAGGAATTGCATATTAAATACGAGTGAATCCATGAGTCTGTTGATTAATGGTCTTTTCGCACAATCTCTGCGTTATGCTCAAAAA
>CAZBOB010000258.1:0-3793 GCA_964492995.1 uncultured Desulfobacteraceae bacterium
TGGGCGGCACAGATGGTGATTTGGGCCGGTCTGTTGCCGTGGACAGCAGTGGAAACGTTTACATCACCGGATCTTTTCGCAGCATCAACGCGGACTTTGATCCCGGCGGTGGTACGGACAACCACTCATCCGTTGATCTTGAGGACATCTTCCTTACAAAGATCAATTTTGACGGTAGTTACGACCTGACTACGACTATAGGAGGAACGGATCAGGACTTTGGTCAGTCGGTTGCTGTGGACGACGATATTAACGTTTATCTGACAGGATATTTTTCCGGCATCGTTGATTTTGACCCTGGCGCCAACACGGTCGACAGCCATACATCAGCTGGTCTCGAAGACATATATCTCACTAAGTTCAGGTTGGTTGGTTTCGTTGCACCGACCAGCGTGACGACAAGTGGAAGTGGAGACAAAGCCACTTTTACTGTAAGGCTCTTAAGCGAGCCTTCTGCGAATGTAACCCTGCCAGTCAGCAGCTCTAACTTAGCCAAAGGAACGGTTGATCCATCAAGCCTGACTTTCACCAATATTAACTGGTTCGTGGATCAGACCGTAACTGTTACCAGCTTGGTCAGCAGCAGCCAGACCTACAGCATAATATTGGGTGTGGCAAGCTCAGCAGATATTGACTATGATGGCCTAAACCCAACGGATGTAATAGTGACCAATGTAGGCCGTGACTCTGGAGGTAGCGGCGGATGCTTCATAGCCACTGCAGCTTATGGCTCATCAATGGCTCCGAATGTCAGTATATTGCGCGAATTCCGTGATCGCTTTCTGCTTGAAAGTAGAATTGGTAAAGCCTTTGTTAATTTATATTACAAATACTCACCACCAGTGGCTAACTTTATTATAAAGCATGACAACTTGAGGATGATTGTTCGTATGACCTTATTTCCTCTTGTGGGGATTAGCTGGATTTCTTTGAAACTTGGCATTACACAAA
Organism: uncultured Desulfobacteraceae bacterium; assembly: GCA_964492995.1. Lineage (GTDB taxonomy): Bacteria > Desulfobacterota > Desulfobacteria > Desulfobacterales > UBA11574 > S5133MH16. Next base: position 952 of record CAZBOB010000258.1, read on the forward strand.
CAATAGTATTAATGCTTCTATTTGGGGTTGGTATTATCGGTCTCACAAGAGTCATAAGAAAATTAAGAGGTTAGCCCAAGATTAAGTTAATCCAATATGCGATACATTTTATAATACATTTACCATTCTCTAATATTTCAATTTAGATACGGAATTTGAAATTTCAGAGAATTTAAGATTATGCCTTGAACCTTGAAAAATCCGTGCTATAAAACCTTTAAGATTACGCTTTGAAATCCTCAATTCAAAACTTGCGATCACTGCAATTTATCCTGTATTTTGAAGTCGGTTTTTATGGTTGTGATATCGAATTTTTATAGTGTCAGATTGTCGTCGATTATGTTTCAATAACCCGTAATATGACCAAAAAATCGCGCAAAATCACTGAAACATATTCGTTTACAAAAATCCCCAACCTCCCTTCTCCATTCGACGATAATACCTAATTTTTACAGTAGTTATATAGGTAAAATTTAGCCTTGATTGTCAAGGCCGAATCGTGTATGCATGTTTTTGAATTTACAAGAATATTTTTTTATCCAATTGATATTGTTCCTCATTCTCGAACTTGCCGGGGCTCTCCTACATCGCTGATCTAGAGCAGACATATAGTGAAACCCTAATTGAGCGTAAACAAAACCGAGAACGATCATAATATATTTATTTCAAAAAGTATTTTGATGATTCGACGACATTTTAATATCTCTACCATCAGTGAGATATATGAATTCTGTTATTTTATCTCGATTTTGTTTACCCTTCGGGAAAGCCGATGACACCCCATCTCCGGCGTTGTCACGGGTTCGCAGTAGTTCACTACGGCTTCACCCGTGACGCCTTGAATCTGGGGCATCCTCGACTTTCGCTCAAATAGGGTGAAACGTTCAATTTTTAAACAATAACGTTCCCAAAGACAAAGAGTTTGGACGCAGATGAACGCTGAAAATAGGAATCGAGAAACAAAATGAAAACGTTGGTACCGATTGAACTCATTGCAAGTAAGATTTATCTGATACGCGATATTAAGGTGATGTTAGATAAGGATCTCGCCGAACTCTATGGGGTGGAAACCAAAGTATTAAAACAAGCGGTTAGAAGGAACATCGATAGATTTCCTTCTGATTTTATGTTTGAACTCACCAAGGATGAATTTAACAACTTGAGGTCACAGATTGTGACCTCAAGTTGGGGCGGTGCCAGATATTTACCCATGGCTTTTTCTGAGCATGGTGTATTAATGCTTTCCTCTGTTTTAAAGAGCGAAAGAGCCATACAGGTAAATATACAAATAATGCGGACATTTACAAAACTTCGAGGGGCGCTTCTTGATAATAAAGACCTCAGAAGGGAGTTGAAAGAATTTAAGCAGGTAAGTGAAGAACGGTTTAGAATTGTATTTGAAACTTTAGATCAATTGTTAACGGTTGAAAGCAAACCGAAAAAGAAAATAGGGTATACGGTAAAGGAAAAACAAAAAGCTTACGCCAAAGAGACAAAAAATTGAATTGTATGACCGACCTGGGTTCATAAGAGCGTTAGGCACGTTCTGCACGAACGTCCCGTATAGATTTCGGAATATCGACACCATGCACGCACGTCTCAGAAATTACCTGACCGGCTGCCTTGAGATCGGCATGGCAACCGGCGAGTTCCATCCGGTGGATGTGCCCGCCACCGTGGACCTGCTCATTGTTCTGCTCGTGGGGCTTTTGCGCCAGAAGGGATTGAAGGTCATGCAAATACAAGGAATCAAACAGACCGCCGTGGAGTTCTGCCGCCGCAGTTTGGTGAATAAAGAGTTTGGACACGGATAACGCCGCTATTTTTACCGAGTAAATCTAAAGGTTAAGGAAGAAACTTATAAACTTATGTACATCACGAAGAACTACGAGATTCACAAGATAAGGGGGTGACACAATGGCCATTATATTACCTGAACTGCTTTACGCAAAGGATGCTCTGGAACCGCACATTAGTGAAAAAACTCTAGATTTTCATTATGGTAAACACCACAACGCCTATGTTGTAAATGCAAACAAACTGATTGAAGGGACAGAACTGGCCGAAGACAGTCTCGAGGAGATTATCAAGAAAACCGCGGGAGATGCTTCCAGAGCCGGAATTTTTAATAACGCGGCCCAGGTCTGGAATCATACGTTTTACTGGCAGTGCATGAAACCAAATGGAGGTGGGCCCCCGTATGGCCCCATTGCAGAAAAGATTAACACAGATTTCGGGAGCTATGAAAAGTTTGTCGAGGAATTTAAAAATGCCGGAGTCACGCAGTTCGGCAGTGGGTGGGCATGGTTGGTTTTGAAAGATGATGCGTTGAAGATTACCAAAACCACAAATGCGGACACACCCATCGCGCATGGCACAACGCCGCTTTTGGTTGTGGATGTTTGGGAACATGCATACTATTTGGACTATCAAAACAGGAGGCCTGACTATCTGAGTGCTTTTGTCGAGAACCTGATCAATTGGGATTTTGTTAACGCTTGTCTGAGTTAATATTATAGGAAGCGAGAATTTTTCAGCTTAACCCAGAGCATATTATCCTGAGCACTGACGCCTGACACCTATACCCTGGTATGTTTGGATGAGTTATGTTTTGGATAAGAGTGGGTGAAGTGATTTTTTAAATAAATTTAAAAGGTGACAAGAAACTTATAATTTAATGGGCGTTCCGGAAGTCACATGAACAGATGAAAAATAGGCAAAAGTGGTCAACAACACCTTGATATCGTATAATAATTTACACTAATCAATGATCAAGGTTTGACCCCATTCACAGCGTCTGCCAGGGTGTTCACACCCTTGAGTAGGTGCTCCCTTGCCTTTG
>CAZBOB010000259.1:0-3706 GCA_964492995.1 uncultured Desulfobacteraceae bacterium
CTCAAGCTATTTAACTGGGTGAACTGGATTGACTTGATTTTTTTCACGGCTTCCAGATGAAGCCGAGAAAACACAATTCCGCTTCAGCGAAAAAAAGGGCCGAGGAGCCAATAACAGGTGCTTTTTTCCTTGCTTTACTGTGTTGTTGGCACAATGATTGAACACCTTCCCTTGAAGAGGGATCATGCTTTTTGCCTTTCTTCCGGAAAGGCAAAAATATCTTCTTTATCCTGTGATCCTGTCTAAATTTTAATGCTCTTATTAGTAATGGTTTAAACTGGAATATTGGAATGAAGCTCCCCGTAGCCCCGCTATGCGGGATCTCTGATCCGCTACGGCCCCGTTTGGCGGGATTTCCGTTTCACTCCAACAAGCTGCAGGGTATTCAGGCGAAGGCGAATAATGGAGTGTTGGAGTAATGGGTTTAGTGGAATTCTCTCTATTTTTCGATACATAACGACTATATGTGTACAGTTGTAGATTGTTAGAATGAAGAAAGGGTTACGGCAATGATTTTTTAGAATGCGTTGACAAATAGATTAAGATTATCGAAATAAATGAGCCTCTTTACAGGGGCTTTTTTATTTTGAAAAAAGGGCGGCGAGTTTTTTTTTCAGAGACCTGCCGCCCTTATCAAACCGAGGATCAGCAAATGATCCTCACAAAGGTAGTGTTATGATAATCTTTGTTAGCGTTAAACTCAAGGAACTTTTTAAGAAAGAGCGAGATTATCCATGGACGAGGCCCGAAAGCTGTCCACGTTGTAACGATTATAAAGTATGGGGGCATGGTTATGCTCAAGCGATTTTTGATGGTTATAACGAACCGTTATTGCTTAAGCTTTATCGTTGTCCTGTTTGTGGCTGCGTTGTCAGGCTTCGACCTGCCGGATATTTTAAGCGTTTTCAGGCTGAAGTTAAGTCGATCCGTTCCAGCATATCCCATAAAGAAGAACACAACAAATGGCTTTCAGGCATTTCTCGTACCCGACAGCGTCACTGGTTCAGAGCCTTACGACGAAGAGTTAAAGCATACCTTGGCGACACATGGACTCAGGGCTTATTGAAAGCATTTGATCATTTTATGGCACAGGGTCATGTACCGGTGACGCGCTTCATTTAATCTGCAATCATTTTTATGGGTTACCCACCCCACCCAAGAGTGTCATTTTTTAGGCCTCCTTTCTGTTGTACAGGGGTGAAAAACTACAGAAAGGAGGATTTTTATGACCGAAGATGAAAAAATGCAGGTTGCGGTGTTTCGTTTTGGGGTCATCAGCGACTTTGTCAATGGGATCCGGATGAGCCGTACCGAACGAAGGCGGCTGATGGAGGAGAAGTGCGCCCGCAAATGGCCAATCCCTTTTTCGGGAAAGACCAGGATTACCAAGGGCACTATCCGACGATGGATTCGCCTCTACCGCGACAGCAATAGTGATTTGAAGTCGCTGTTTCCCAAAGATCGATCCGATCAGGGCAAATGCCGGGTCATGGATGAGGAGACCTGTTGTGCTCTGATCCGCTTGCGCCGAGAAATGCCGGATGCAACCGTTATCAACCTGATTGCCACTATGAACAGACGGCGTTTGGTTGCTCCGGGCATTGAACTGAATTTATCCACGGTCTACCGTTTCTTGCATCAGCAGAACCTGATGAATTTAACTAAGCATAAACCGGTTGACCGCCGCAAGTTTGAAGCCGAACTGCCCAACGATCTATGGCAAAGTGATGTGCTGCATGGGCCTAAAGTCGATGTCGGCGGAAAGATGAGAAAAACCTATCTGATCGCCATTATCGATGACCACAGCCGGTTGATAACCTATGCGCGCTTTTACCTGTCAGAAGCATTGGTCTATTATCTGGATGCCTTTGAAAACGCCCTGGCCAAACGCGGTTTGCCTCGTAAACTCTATGTCGATAACGGCGCTGCTTTTCGCAGCAAACATCTTGAGTACATTACCGCATCATTAGGTATTACCCTGATCCATTCTAAACCATATAAACCCCAGGGACGTGGTAAAATCGAACGATTCTTTCTGACCGTGCGCGGTCAGTTTCTTGACCACTTTAAAGGACAAACTCTCGATGAACTCAATGATGCCTTTAATGTGTGGCTCAACCATACTTACCGCCAAAGAAAACACGGTGCTACCGGGCAGACACCTCTGGCGCGGTTCACATCACAAATGCATTGTCTACGAACTTCACCGGCCAATCTGAAAGACTATTTTCGTAAAGTGGCCAGAAGAAAAGTCAATAAAGATCGTACCATTACTTTGAACGGCCGATTATTCGAAGGGCCAATACCTCTGATCGGCAAACGAGTAGAGTTGTTATACCATGAGTCGGAACCTGAAAACGTTGAGGTTAAATATCAGAACCAGAGCTTTGGTATGATCCGACCGGTGAACCTTACTATCAACTACAGGGTTAAAAGAGATAAAAACAATAACCCGCAAATCCACGTTGACAACAATACACCCAGTTACCGGGGCGGAAAGCTCTGGTCTTCTAAACGGAGGGATCAAGATGAACGATAATTACCGTACGTTCTTCGCACTCAACAAAGAGCCGTTCGGCACAGATATCAGGGTGACTGAAATTTTACAAACACCGGAACTTATGGATATCAAAAATCGCTTTGATTATGTTACACGCCTGGGCGCCATTGGGATTGTTACCGGAGAGGTGGGTAGCGGCAAGTCCACGGCCCTAAGATATGCCCTGGAAAAACTACATCCATCAGAGTACCGGACCCTATACATCACCGCCTCTTCAGGCTCTATCATGAAATTTTACAGACAATTTGTTTATGCACTGGATATCCATCTTTCAAGCAACTCCAAAGTTATTATGGTCAGGATGATTAAAAAAGAAATCACCGATCTGATCTGTGATAAAAAAATGAGAATCGTCCTGATCGTAGATGAGGCATCAGTGATGCGTCTCGAAGTCTTTGCGGAACTGCATACCATATGTCAGTTCGAAAAAGACTCCAAACCCTGGCTGCCGATTATCCTGGCCGGACAAAATAATCTCATCGACAAACTGATGTATCGATCTTCTCAACCATTGGCTTCCAGAGTCGTGGCAAAAAGCCATCTTGAAGGCGTTGATCTTAACGGAATGGAAAATTACCTTAAGCATCATCTTACTATTGCCGGCGTTGATCAAATGCTTTTTGACCCAACAGCCGTTACCGCCATCCATCAAGGCTCAGGCGGTCTTTTTAGAAAAGCAAACCATCTGGCTCGCGGCGCCCTTATCGCCGCTGCTGATCAACACTCAGCCCAGGTCAATGCCGAACATGTCAGATTGGCGGCTACCGAAATCTTTTGATAATTATACATTAAGGAGGATGTTATGATGACGGGACACGAAAAATGGGAGTATGCAAGAAATATCGATGAAATAATTGAACGACTCAGTGATCTTATGGTAAATATGATGCTGATGAGTGTTAAAAAAATCAGTAACGATCAGCGGTTCCTTATGGATCGATTGGGGCTGAATCAAGATGACGAATTGAAATTCTAAAAGTAAAAACGGGCCGGCTTTCCGGCCGGTCCATTAATAATAAAATAATCTGAAAAATTGTCTGTCGTTTCAAAATAATTAGAATTTTTAGGTTAATATTATCCGGAAATCAACAACAGTTCTGGAAAAAAATGGAATCAAATCTATGTCTAACCCTTGGGGATAAACGA
>CAZBOB010000260.1:0-3693 GCA_964492995.1 uncultured Desulfobacteraceae bacterium
CTCCCATGAGATCCCGGTATCTATTGCCTCAGAATCTAAATATACCTGGGTTGAGTGGCTCGCTGTTCACAGTTCCTGGTTGAAATCCTAAGTGGCTGTTAACCAGCAGAAGATATGTTGATAGGTACACGGGTTATGTTCCACCCAATGGGTTAAAAAAGCTACCATAAGTCACGCCTCAGGCAGTATCAATGAAGCTCCCCGCAGCAAGACTTGTCGAAGAGCCTTTCGGCCCCGAGCTCAAGGCCGAGGGGCTCAAGTCGAGTCGCTGCAGGGTATTCTGGCGAAGACGAATATTACCAATTTCATACCACTATATCTCATAAATAAAAAGGTTGTGTCTTTATTGATATTCTGGTACTAGGGAATTGGTGCTTTTCCCTGAATCTAAACCTTAGGCGAGGGGAGGATATGGAGTGAATAGAAAGACCCCACTTCTCATAAAAAGAGGTGGGGTTTTTGTATTAGAATAACTATTGTGTAGTTCGTTGGAATTAAAGACTATAGCACACAAACTATCATTTTCGGAATTGATCTCTTTTATAAGAATTATCAAGCTTTTTGTATAACATTCAATTTGTGGAGTTATACAGTTAGAAAATCCCCTAAAAATCCAATATCTCACTTCTCAATCTATTGAATTTTTTAAGATAGACAGAAACTATATAATTACTGGTTGGGCGTGAAGAACATGAAAAAATTTATTTCAGAAGAGAAAAGAAAGTGGGATCTTGGAATTGAAAAAATCAATTCTAAAAGGCATTCATGGAATGAGTTCAAAAAGGCTGCCATTGAATATTTTAATAAAATCAGAGATGAGGGGAAAAAACAAAGCCTTTTTGATGAAATCTATGTCTATGAGGCTGGCGATAGTGCAATTGGAATTTTTTGGGGAAGCCATGCAACAGGTCGACGAGATTTTAGATATAAAAATTCCACAAGGCTAGTTGTTGAATCTGGATGTGGGATGAATTTTTCTGTTTTTGAGGGAGGCGAAGTAATTGTCTCTTTTAAGCCTTTCCATACAACATTATCAGAGCCGACAAATGACCATTTAGTACTATGGATATTTTCATCTGCGAATCAAATTAATAATACAGTTTTGGAATATATAACAAAATTATTTTTTATTTATTCTAGGTACACAAGTTTTCTAAATGCAGTTGATCGTTTTGATAAATTTCACCTATTAATTTTAAAATGCCTTCATTTTGTTCAGCATGTCCGTAATAAAGATATATTTTCATATCTCATAGCTAAAGTTGATAAGATGTTTGAAAGTAAACTCAATGAACTTGCTAAGGAGTCATCTGAAAGCGCCCAAGATGATGAAACAGATGCATAACATGTTTTCATTTTAATCATTATCATGGGTTTTGTTCGATATGATAATGGAGGGAGAAATGAGATATATAACCGCTATAGTTTTGATCGTGCTTTTTGGCTGTGCGACCACAAAAATTACTGGTTTTTCAGATCCGGCGTATTCGAACCGTACCTATTCCAGTACTGTTGTCTTTGCTAGTAATCTTGGATTGGAAGAAGCTGCGGAACTAGAATCAAAAATTTGTAGCAAGTTTATGGAGCATGGCACAAATTGCTATTCGTTCCTCACGATCTTTCCCCCCACACGGGAACATACAGCTGATAACGTTTTTGCCTCGCTTTCCGAAAGGGGTATTGAGTCGCTCATTATGCTGACCGCAGGAGGTGATTATTCCTCAAGTCAGATCTTCGCTTATCAGGCGTATGGTAGCGCATACAGCTATGGTGGATCTACTTCAGCCCAGGCAACATCAATCCCGCTTCGTTCGTATTATCGACAGAGCGAAATGCGAATCATCGTTATTGATTCAGCTACCAGGGAGGTTGCCTGGATAGGTGACGCTAAGACTGAAGGCAAGGGCATGGTCAATATTACTGACAATGCATTTCAATCAAGCCTGTCCACTGAAATTGTTCGTATCCTTTTTGAGTCGCCTCACTTCGAGTAATGACTAAATGATTGTATTGCCAATTAACAGCTTTGAACTCTGAGAAATACATGGATTAGACTTTCACTATACCCCCATCCTCATTATTAAGGTAAGGGTTGCATAGGCCGAAAAATATGGATGAACAGATAGCACTATCACAAGTCTCATGGGTCATTGATAAATTTAATAATTTGGAGATGCGCGTTTCAATGACATTGACTAAGTGTCTTGTTCCAGTAAATTCGGAATACGGTTTTCTCCAAGAACTGGTATTTCACAATACAATACTTAGTTTCGGAGCAAAGGTTCAGCTAATTGAACGCATTCTCGATTACTGGTCATGGAAAGATCTGCGAAAACAAACGGGCAAGTTTAAGGAGTTAATGAAAATCCGCAATGCATTCGCCCACACTTCAACTGCAAAGCGGCAACTACTAATTTATTATCCTCCTGATGATGAATTTGGAACTCCTTTTGGTAGTGAATTTATTGTCGAAAAAAAATCAGCTTCTTCATGGAAGAACGTAGAACGCTCAGAAGCTTTTAATGCTTTCAAGGAACTTTACGAAAAATGCTTTGATCTCCTAAACGAGATCCATAAAAAAATAGAGGAAAACTTAGCCCAACAAAGGAATTAACCGGACACGATAAGGCTGTGCCGGTTATTCCTGGCGTTATGTGGGAGAATTATATATTGAGAATTTTTATGGAGTTTGAATCATGAATGACTTTGAATTGATTGCAAAGTTTCGCTCTTTGGTAGATAAATTTAAGGAACAAGAGAAACGCTTCATTCTTGCAATCCAGAATGGTGATTATGACGACCCCGTATTAGAAGCCATGAACGATTTAGTTATCGAGATAAAAGAAAAATCCGCAACGTATGACATCTTGCGAGTAGATGATTTAACCTTAAGGAATGAACTGGTTGCAATAAGAGAGAATAAGGACTTTGTTTATTTTGAGATATTAAAGATACTTTATGGCAAAAGTGCTGATGATAAATTGACCTTTGCACCAAACTGGGAAGAATTCTATGAAAATAGATGGGATGATATCATGCACGACGAAATATTTTCACAGGTTAACCCGCATACACTGATTACAAGAAAAATGGAACTTGGGACTCTATTAGTGGGAAAAACTGTTCCAGAGCATCTGAGGACGCATTTGAGGCAAATAAAAGAATGTTACGCATGGGGATTTCAAACTGAGGCTTCAATCTATTGTAGGACAATTTTAGAGGAAGGTTTCAGAGAAGCTTTGAGACCAAAACCGGAATTTAGAAGTCCTCAAAAAAGGAAAGATTTGGAAAAATGGTCTTTAGACTGGTTATTGAACCGTTCAAAAAAGAATAAGTACTTTTACGTTGAGGCTATAGAAAGAGCCTATACAATCAAACAGAATGTTAATCACATTGTGCATCCAACCAGTGCCAAAAAGCCGGAAAGACAATTGTCCGATTTAGAAATAATTAAAGATACCTTTTACGTCCTGGAGATGCTATTTCGTTAGACATTTAAGTTGAGGAATTTCTACCTTGGAAAATTATGACCCCACATAACAACCGCATTAACTCGGACTGGCAATTCTGCTGTGCTCCATTGCCATCCGGTTATGCGGAGCGTTCGGCCCTAAAAGGAGTTTAAAATTGAAATTCAGTGAGCTTGTTAGATTACTTGAACGACATGGTTTCAGAATTGTTAAAGAAAAGGGC
>CAZBOB010000261.1:0-3659 GCA_964492995.1 uncultured Desulfobacteraceae bacterium
GAATACATTGAGTATTTTGAGGATTAACCCACCAAAGTTCGGTGGCGGGTTAAAACTTGAGCCTGACGCCGGAATTGGGCAAAAGGGAGCATTTTGCAAAGGTCTCATAATATTACTGTCTATATATGGTGATGCACTTCGTGTCAAAACAAGATTTGTTGTATCATGTCGGCCCATTCAAAAACAGACGTCATAAGCATATGGGATTAAACGTATAAAAAATCATACACTCTATTTTCATTCCGCCGGGCAAGGCAAAAAACTCGACATGCTAAAAAAGAACAATTCAGTCTGTTTTGAATTTGATATTGACTATGAACCCATAAAATCGGATAAAGCCTGTATGCAATTTTTTAAACGATTTAACAAATAATTTGGGAAAAGAGGGTGGTGCTATGAGTATTAATGTGGTTGCAAAGATTGATGATCTTGTAAAGGTAAAACATGTGCTTGCCAGCGTTTTTGACAAAACCGGTCTTCAAGCGTTCATACCTGAACTGCTCAGGATAAATCCTGAGATAAAGATTTTTTCAACAGGAGGTACTTACAAGAAAATAAAAGAGATCCTCGGAGAAAAGGCTGAATCCTGTCTCACCCAGGTTTCGGATTACACAGGCCAGCCGGAAACCCAGGGCGGTCTTGTAAAGACACTCGATTTTAAGATATATCTCGGGCTGCTAACCGAAACGTATAATGACGCCCATAATGATGATATAAAACGAACTGGTTCCGTTCATATAGATATGGTTATCGGTAATCTCTATCCTTTTAAGGATACGATTTCAAAACCAGATGTAACCGTTGAACAGGCCCGTGGGAATATCGATATCGGAGGGCCATGTATGATAAGGGCCTCGGCCAAAAATTATTTACGGGTGGCATCTGTTGTTGACCCTTCCGACTATGAATCGATTATATCCGAGATGAAAGCAAGTGACGGGTCCATATCTTTGGAACTTCGTTACCGGCTGGCACAAAAGGCGTTTGAATATACAGCCGTCTACGACCGCACTATCGGCGACTTTTTGGGTTCCAGAGCCATTGAGGATGTAACGGGATGTTACACATATTAGAAAACGAACTTAAGGGCTTCGCCCCGCCTGCCATTGCAAGCTCGCCCGCCAGCTGAGCAAGGCGAGGCGGCCTGGGGCACGAGCGGGCAGGCTGGGTAAAAACGATGGGTAAGCTTGTCCTGAACGAAGTTGAAGGAAAGGAATTTTTTACAATTAAAAGGAGAAAACAATGACACAAGATCTGAAAAAAATGTATCGAACGATAATGGATGACCACTTTCCTCCCAATATGGAAATCAGTTTTGTGGATCAGGATAAAAGGCAAACCCTGTTTTATGAAAAAGTTGCCTGGACCATCGATAACATCCAAAAAGGGTTAAGATACGGTGAAAATCCCGGTCAGGAAGCAGCGCTTTACAAGTTGGCAAACGGAAACCTGATTCTGGGGGAAACCGAAACCATTCAGCCGGGCCAATATCTGGCTTCAGACATCGAGCTTTTGCAATCCGGAAAGCATCCCGGCAAAACCAATCTGACCGATGCGGACAATTCCTTGAACATCCTGAGATATTTTGTGGATAAACCCACGGTGGTCATCGTCAAACACAACAATCCATGCGGTGTTGCCAGATCTGATACATTGGTAGACGCCTATCAAAAGGCAAACATTGCAGACAGGGTGGCGGCATTTGGGGGATGCATTGCAGTCAACAGAGCTGTTGACAGGGAAACGGCTCAAGCCATTACCGAACAATACGCCGAAGTTGTCGTTGCTCCTGATTTTGAAGAAGGGATCATGGATATCTTTGCCAAGAAAAAAAATCTCAGGGTTATCCGTATTGGAAATATTGATCGGTTGCAGACATTTGTGGGTAAAAGATGTGTGGAATTCAAAAGCTTGATAGACGGGGGTATTATCGCCCAGTGGTCTTTTGTTCCAGCCGCTCGCACTATGGCGGATCTAAAACTTGCCGAATGCGAATATAAGGGCAAGCACTACCGGATCAACCGGAAACCCACCGAACAGGAATCCGAAAACATGCTCTTTGGCTGGCTTGTGGAATCAGGTGTAACATCAAATTCAGTCATTTACGTTAAAGATCAAGTAACCGTGGGCATTGGAACCGGTGAGCAAGACCGAGTAGGCGTCGCAGAAATTGCAAGAGACAAGGCCTATCGAAAGCTGGCAGACCGTTACTGCTTTGAAATGCATGGAAGTGCCTATAACGATCTGAAAGACGAAGATAAAAAAGCGGAAATTGATGATAGGGTTTCAAATGAAAAAGGCGGGCTGATTGGCGCTGCCATGGTCAGTGATGCCTTTTTTCCCTTTAGAGACGGTGTTGATGTGGGTCTAAAAGAAGGGATAACATCTGTGATTCACCCGGGCGGATCAGGAAATGACTACCAGTCCATCGAGGCCTGCAACGAGGTCGGCGCGACAATGGTCTATACCGGGCAGAGAAGTTTCAAACATTAAACCATTGTTAACGCAGCATCTATAGGGTCTTTACGATATTGAACGATCCGATTTCAAATGATCTTGCTCAAATAAAAAATATTTTTAAATTGGAAATTAACTGCCCCGCCAAGCCTGTTGGCGGGGCTTTTTTGTTTACCCGCCATGCCGGGCAAACAAAAAAGCAAGGCCATTTCTTATATTGCTTTTTTCCTGACAAATAAACCCGCTTATTTCTTCCTCCTGATTCCTTCGATGTCTATCAAGACCATACCGTCTGTCTCCATTTTAACTGGTGTCCATCCATAAATGAGGATTTTTGTTTAAGATCAAGGCATGCGAAAAAAATAACCGCAGGCATATGTTTAATATTCCGAGGATTATTTTTTGAGCATAACGCAGAGATAGGGCAAAAAGACCATTTATGGATGGACACTAACTGATAGATAATCCCAAATCTTCATCAAATACTTTGTTCTTATCTGATATTTTATACCCTAAAGCCAAAACAATCTTTCGTTTTGTTTCTATTCTGCATGCCCGGCCTTGCTCTATCCGTGTAATAGTCACGGTTGATATATTGGCTTTTCGAGCAAGCTCGGCCTTGCTTATCATGAGAGATTCTCTTAATTCTCTTAGGTAGTTGTTACTCATGTCATGAACCCTGGAACCGGCTTGTCTTCACCTTGAATATAATAATGGTATTATTCTGCTTTTTTATAGTTACAATGTAATTATTTAGCCAACCTCAACATCCTCGATATCCGGTAATTCGTTCTCGGAAAACGCGGCAAATAAGAAAAGGATAACAACACACAGACAGAAAATGGCCGCTATTGCTACAATCATCAGGAATATTTTTAACATGATTGCTCACCACCTTAATTTTTTAGGTAAAAATAATTTTTGTATAATCCACTATAAAGACCACGTCTGTGTTCTTCTTTATATATGCAAATAACATGCAAAATCAGAAAGTTACAGCAATATATTGTAAAATTGTTATGATTTCAAATGGTTATGGGTGTCACTGGGCGGGGGATACGATTCTAATTGATTGAACACTAATTGAAATTGTGGAATAAATTACAAAAAAATATGAAAAGAATTCCATACTTTCTGGAAAAAACAAGGATAGATAACTAGTCCCCGTCCAGAAATTGCCCTTTTCCGCAATCTCTGCGCCT
>CAZBOB010000262.1:0-3637 GCA_964492995.1 uncultured Desulfobacteraceae bacterium
TTTCACTGTTACTATCGTAAATTGAACGGGGCAGGCCCCGGTTAAATTCGCTCCGGGATTGAACTGGGTAAACCGCCCCGGTTAAATTCGCTCCGCCGATGTTAAATACGCTACGCTGTCATTGGCATGAATTTAACTTGGCAGGCTTGTCTTCTGCGAAGAATTGAACGGGGCAGCTTTTCGGTCTAGTGGCAAAATGAGGCAGTAATTACAAAACTCTTCAAAAGCAGCTAATTGCTTCTTCGCGTCAATAGCGCGATAACCTCTTATCGCTTCATACCATGTCAGTTCCGTAAACGCGAGTTGACTATGCCGGGCAATATATTCAGTAGCGTGCTCAGAAAATTTTGGGTGACCTTGCCTGAGAAATGAAAGGCTATCCGTATCCAACAAGAGTCTCATTGCTAATTATATTCCAGATATCCCTAACTCAAATGAAAGAAGCTTTCAGAATTCAACCTTGCTGATTCAATAGCTGCCAGTTCTTCTTTTGATAAACCTTTGCAACTCTGGCGAGCGAGCCCCAAAATTTGCTCAGCACTTTTACATACATCGTCCTTTGGCTCTACGGTGATCATGACTAAAGTGTTCTCACTAATGTCAAGAGGCTGTGTAGGCTTGAGAATTCCGTCTTTATAAATGGCTTCAATTACAAAAGGCATAAGTTCATCTCCCTTTATCTCAATTTTTTGTATCTTATCAGCATCTAAAATCGATATCAATAAATAATTCGAAGACGCCTTATTGTCAAACATTTTTACAACAAATGGTCTGGTAGTAGTGCAACAATTAGGACTGTTAGTATTGTGAACAAGATTGCATTAGCAGCCGCCTACGCTGAAGCTACGTCGGAGCAATGGTGTCACATCTTGAATAGAGTGAAAAGGGGGTCGGGGTTGAAATTGCGCGTTTCGTTTTTGTTTTTTGAACCCCCAGTTAAATACGTTTCACTGTTACTATCGTAAATTGAACGGGGCAGGCCCCGGTTAAATTCGCTCCGCCGATGTTAAATACGCTACGCTGTCATTGGCATGAATTTAACTTGGCAGGCTCGTCTTCTGCGAAGAATTGAACGGGGCAGGCCCCAGTACCATCTTCCGGCCTGTCCCGGTACTTTCACGGGGAGCTATCCCGGTTGAACACCCGGAGGGTACCCGGTTCAACAGGACAGGCGCCGGGCGGGGCAGGCGGGGTAAACAGGGCTCAAGGCAGACGGGGTAAATTACACTCCTCACTGCGTACCCCCGTTAAACATGAAAACCAAAAAGGTTTAACGGGGCAAAAATTTAGTTTGGTAAGCTGTCATTAACATGAACTTAACGTGACTCCTCATTGGCAAGCCCAGTTAAATGAGCCATAGTAATTCAACAGAGGGTAAAAATGTTACGGTGTGAACACAGGTTAAACAAATAGCTCAGATATTACTTATCTTCTCGATATCCGATTTTAGCTTTGGCAGATGCATTTTGATAATATCCCAAACTTCTTCAGCATCTATTCCAAAATAATCATGGGCAAGTATATTTCTAAATCCCTTTATTTTATGCCAGTCAATATGACTATTTTCCATAGTGAATTCATCAGACAACCTTGTCACCATCTCCCCGATGACAATGAAATTCATCATAGAAGCATCAAAGTCTCTATTACAATTATACAATTCATCACCAGTTGAGTATTGGCGGGAATATTGAAAGATCTTTTCAATAGCTTCCAATATTGTGATAATGTTGTATTTATCTTTATCAGCCATAGATCGCTTCTTTTAAAATGCTATCTTTTACAAATGGCTTCAGATATTTTTTCCTACAAATATCCACGTTTCTTTTCAAGTTTGATTGTAAAAACTGTCTTAGTTTGAATTTTGCTTCAAAAATATCTTCAACGTTATCATTAAACTCTATGATAAAATCGATATCGCTTTTTCCATCATGCTCATCTCTGGCATATGATCCAATTATGCCGATATTTCGAATATGATAAGTAGTTGCTAAATCTGATTTATTATTTCTGAGGAAATCCAGTATGTCTTTCTTGGTTAACACAATGATTTAGCCCGGTTAAATATTTCTTTTCCTGTCATTCACTTAATATTACTATCGATAAATTATTACAAATACATAAACGTTGGTTCTAAAACAACTTTCGTAAGTATCTGCAAAGCACAATAATAGAATAACAGATCGAATGGAATTTGTAAAGGGGGACGCATTGGGATTGATGATTGTTGATTGCAAAACAACAAAAGCACTGCGAGCACTGGGTCAACGCGTAGGGTCAAGTCTACGTTTGACCCTTACTTTAAGACCTTTGCACAACTCCACAATTTTGGTTAAAATTTAGTTTTTTAGTTTCGGGATCTTTGCTTCCGCTTCGACAGGTGGGGCAAGCAGGATTTACTGGATTATTTTTTAGTTTCATCCTGTATATCCTGCTTGCCCGCCTCTGGAGGGTTAATCCTGTCGAACTTTTTCTCACTTATTTTTTATGCTTGACAATCGCTTTTTTATATATCATTTTTATATATGTTACAAATATATAATATCCGGAGGTTGTAAAATGAAAAAACTCAAGAAAATACCTGTTCAAATCTATTTGGATCCGGAACAGCAGAAAATTATTGGTCTTTTGTCCAAGTCCAGTGGAAAGTCCAGGGCCGCCATCATCCGCTCATGTATCTCAAGTTTTATCGCCAGACTTCCGCTGGAAAAAGATCCGGCGCTCAACATCATAAACCTTGGAGCCTCGGGAAAAAAAGACATCGCTGAGAAGCATGATGACTATTTAGTTTCATTAAAAAAATAGGGCTATTACATGGACCGGAATAAATTATTTGTGGATACAGGCGCCTGGTATGCTCTGGCAGACAGTTCTGATCAACACCACGATGCGGCTGCTAAGATCTATCCCAAGCTGCTAAGTAACTACCATCATTTAAAAACAACAAACCTTGTGATTGCTGAAACATACATCTTGATACGCCGCTCCATAGGGCATCAACCAGCTATTAAGTTTCTTGAGAGTATTGCAGCGAGTCCACGAGTGATCAAAATCTATTCTGATAGCGTATTTGAAGAAACAGCGGAAGATATCTTACAACAATATGAAGATCAAGATTTTAGCTATACCAATGCAGTCAGTTTTGTTGTCATGAAGCAATATGGAATTACACAAGCTTTTTGCTTTGATAAACACTTTCTTACAGCGGGCTTCACACTAATTCCGTAAATAAGATTTTGTTGGTGCGGCCTGCGGGACGTCCATAAATAAGTAAATAACTCGCTATCCAATTGATATTTATGCTATTTTAAAACCTCTTTTTTCTGTCAGATGTGGTTTATTTTTGGACCCGGTTAAACAGCTCAAAGGGATTGAACAAGGCTAACAGGATTTACCCTCCAGAGGCGGGCCACAGTACGATTTTTTGAACCGCAAAGCCGCGAAGGACGCTAAGTTGTATTTTTAGTTTTTCTGATCGGAACCCCAGTTAAATGCGCTTCGCTGTCATTGAAATGAATCTAACAGGGCAAGCGGACGATCAGAAAAAGTAACATGCCCTGTCCCGCTGGGCGGGATAAACTAGGCAGGCCCCGGTTAAATTCGCTCCGCCGATGTTAAATACGCTACGCTGTCATTG
>CAZBOB010000263.1:0-3633 GCA_964492995.1 uncultured Desulfobacteraceae bacterium
GGCCAGTGCATGAATAAGTTCCGGGCTGGGAAAATCTTTGTAAATCCCGAATTCCGGTCCACAATCAGGATCTATCCCTCTTATAAAAATGTAAAATACACCTCCAAAATCTTTTTCATAATCAAAACCCGGCAGCCGAATTCGAAGATACTGATACAGCGCGAGTGTATACAGATGATACTGAAGGATGTAAAAATCATTGCTCATCACCGTGTTCAAAGCATCTTTGGAATAATCCTCCACGCGTGTTCCCAATAGATTCGACTTCCAGTCCACCAGGTAGTAACGCCCCTTTTCATGGAAGACCATGTCTATATATCCTTTCATAAATCCCCTTGAAAAAGGGAAGGTCAGCGTTCCAATCCGGTCCGGAAAAGCAGCGGGAAGTTCGATCCCTTCATGATCGGCAAATATTTTTTCCAGTTGTCGAGGGGTAATAGGATTCAACGGATAATAAAATTCCATCTCATTGAGGCGATCCTTGCAGTGAACCGAAGAAAGCGTCAAAGCCTCTGTTTTTATTTCAAGCGGTATGGACAGGACGTTGTTTATCATATCGCATACCACATCTCGCCATTTCGGCTCGAACCCGTATGCCGTTAACTTGTTAGTTACCAGTTCCTCTTTGTACCCGTAATCTGAAGCTGCAAAGTCGAGATGCTCAAAAATATCATGGAAAAATATCCCTGCCCTTGCCCCTTTTGGAAAGGAGAAAATATCTGTTTTTTTATTACGCTCAAGACCGTATTCCGGGATATAACCGTAAGAATCATAGGATACATCATGGTCGGGCACCTCTTCTTCCGGGACCCGTTGCGATACCATGGATGAATAGCTTGAGATTTTCCACGAGGTGTCTATTTTCCCCGAAAATTGCCGGCAAGAAGTGCCCCCCTTTTCATCTTCAGGAATCGCATATTCCACACCGTCATCAAGGGGCAAAGGGGCAAGTTCTATGGTCCCTTTGGATCTGCCCGCCAGCTGTTTTAACTCTTCTAATAACTCCTCATCTTTTTTCGCTGAAACACTTGCCTTTAAAGAGGTAACCAGATCTTCTGATTTGATGTCATCCTCGGGTTTGGGACGATAGTGAAACAGGTAGGCCATGGCAGAAGTCTCCGCAGTGTTGAATCGTCCCCATACCAGGTAACATCTTTTTATGGCTCGTGTTAACGCCACGTAAAGCAGCCTCATGTTCTCTGCCAGAAGTTCATTTTGAGCAACGGCAAGATGAACACTCTTTTCATTTGAACCCAGATCAAGTGTCAGTTCCTTATTATCAGGGTCATGAAATGTGATCTCCCGGTCCTTAATTAATGATCCTCCCCATGAAAAGGGGCAGAACACAACCGGAAATTCCAGCCCTTTGCTTTTATGCTGGGTTATAATTTTTACGGCATGTTCATCGCTTTCAAGGCGAAGCTGGTGAATCTCGGATTCTGTAATAGGAGTGTTTCTCTGTTCAGACAGCCAGTTAATTAAACCGGTAATCCCGGTTTTTTTCTCAACCGATTCCTGGTGGAGTATTTCGGCCAGATGAAGAAAATTGGTCAGTCTTCTTTCCCCGTCCGGAAACACCAAAAGTCGTTCTCTGACTTTTTCTTTTGACATGAAGTTCCGAAACATTCTGATAAAACCATATCGGTTCCACAGACGGAAATACTCCCTGAAGTTGCCGATCCGGGTTTCCCACCAAAAAGGGTCACTGTCTGCCAAATCGATTTTGTTTCCGGAAACACCCATTATATCGGTCACAAGGGCTGTTTTGAATCGCCGATCGCTGGCAGGTTCGGCAATGCTCGTAAGGATTTTTCCCATTTCCCCGGCTTCGTGGGTATGAAAAATGTTTCCGGTATCATAGAGAACCGACGGTATTCTTTTTGATAAAAGGCTTTTT
This sequence comes from uncultured Desulfobacteraceae bacterium, assembly GCA_964492995.1. Taxonomy (GTDB): domain Bacteria; phylum Desulfobacterota; class Desulfobacteria; order Desulfobacterales; family UBA11574; genus S5133MH16. The sequence goes on from CAZBOB010000263.1 coordinate 1,898, forward strand.
TTTATGATCTGAGCCTGCCGGTTCGTCCGCACAAGAACAGCGATATCTCCGGGTTTAACCCGATCAGATTCATCACCGGATGGACCCTTTGGGTTTGGAGAAATCAGGCGGGAGATTTTGTCCGTAACCGCCTTTGCGATCAACGGCACCGCTTGGGTTTTGTTCAGAGGTTTGGGCTTGTCTGACTTTTTGTCCGGTTCCCAATACCATAATAAAAGATTGGGTGAAGATTTTTCATCCATGGATTCGATTTTTTCCCCTGGGATTCCCTTTTCAAACCCGATCTGATCAAACACAAACGGTGATTGAACGTTTGCAAATATGGTATTTACGGCTGTTATCAAACCGGACGTTGACCGCCAGTTTTCTATCAGGGTATATTTTGAATCCGCATTGCCTGAGGCTGTGATGTACGAGAAAATATCAGCCCCCCTGAAACCGTATATGGCCTGCTTGGGATCACCGATCATAAACAGAACGCTCTGTTTTGAATCAAAGAGCCGGCTGAATATTTCATACTGAACGGAATCGGTATCCTGGAATTCATCCACAAGGGCCGCTTTGTATTGCCGGCGAATTGCTGATGCCAGATCATTTCCGCCGCTATCTTCAAGCGCTTTTTTTATTCTTATAAGAAGGTCGTCAAAGAATTGTATGTTGTGGTTCTCTTTCCTGGCCGGAAGTTGTTCCCCGGCATAATTAAAAAACAGGGTTTTAAGATACAAAAGACCGCGTTCCATTTCCGCTTCAAGAGCAATACCTTTTTCATAGAGCTCATCACATATATTAAAAACATCGTGTGACGGGGGAATATGATTTTTTCTGGTGGACTTTGCAAGTTTGGTGGCGGTAAATTTTTCAAAATCTTTAAACATAGGGTAACCCGTTGATTTTGCATCAACGAATCTATCCATGGCTCGCACCATGGACAAAACTTTTAGATCTCTTTTGGAGAAATCTGTCTGCTTTTTTTTTGTTTTCAGGCTTCCGTAAAATGTACCGCTTAAACACGGATTTTTTAATAATGGTATTACCCGGTCCTTTGACATGCGCCAGGTGGTCTTAAGCTTTTTGAAAATATTTCTAAAATCATCAAGGCTCTCTACGTCAGGGCGTTCGAGTTCCGGAATAATCCTAATATCCGGCGCTTTTTGTTTTCCTAAAAGCGCTAAAAAATATTCCGGACCGGATATCTTTTTACTTGCATAGCTTATAAATTCCGGAGGCATGCTGTAAAAATGCTTTCTCCAGAAGTCATCCACAATTTCCCGGACTAAATCGGTCTGATCGGTTACCAGTTCTGTGTCGAATAAACTCTGTGTTTCAAAAGCGTGCTCATTCAACACCCTATGGCAAAAACCGTGTATGGTAAAAATAGCGGCATTGTCAAAATCAATAAGGGTGTTTTGAATCAACTGAACGGCCAGAGCCGGATTTTTGTGTTTTTTAACCAGCCTGTTGATCAGATCATCGTTGCTCGATCCCTTTGAAAATGCCGATTTCGCCCTCAAAAGATTATTACGGATCCTGTCTTTAAGCTCTTGGGTAGCAGCCTGGGTAAAGGTTACCACCAGGATCTGATCTGAGTTAAGTTGTTCTTCGAGAACCAGCCTTAAAAAGAGCCCGGCAATTGCATAAGTCTTGCCGGTACCCGCACTTGCTTCAATGAGGTTGGTGCCCGTAAGGGGGGTGTTGATGGGGTCAAAAATTTTCACCTGAAACCTGCAATTGCCGTT
>CAZBOB010000264.1:0-3615 GCA_964492995.1 uncultured Desulfobacteraceae bacterium
GGTAATACAAAAAATATTTCCGTGGAGGTCAAACAATGGGCCATTTGAAAACGTTTCTTATTCTGTATGTTTTTGTATTCACACTGTTGTGTGGTTGCTCATCAAATGAAGAGAAGAAAGCCTCTTATTTTGAAAAAGGGAACGCCTATTTTGAAAAAGGAGAATACAAAAGCGCAGAGCTCGAATTCAAGAATGCGATACATATAGATCCTGAATATGTCGAGGCCTATATGAAGCTTGGCCAAACCTATCTTAATCTCGGAAATCCTCAAGAAGCTTTCAGGGCATATTCAATGGTTGCAAAGCTTGATCCGGAAAACTCAAATGCTCAGCTAAAGCTATCCACTTTCTATTTATTGGGAAAAAAATTAAAGGAGTCCCGGGAAAAAGTTACTGCGGTTTTAAGTAAAGAGCCGGACAACATAGAAGCACTATTCCTGCTTGCCGGTATTCTTGAACTGGAAAAAAAGCAGAATGAAGCTGTATCCGTATTTGAAAAAATTATTAGACTCAATAACCAGGAACCCCGCGCCTATATAGCGCTCTCCCGTATACTGGAACGTCAGGAAAAGTTTTCAGAAGCCGAAAAGATTCTTAAAAAGGCGGTCCACATCAATCCTAAATCAGTAACCCTACATCTTGCTCTTTTTAGTTTCTACGACAGTCATAAAGAGTATGGCCGTGCAGAAGCCGAGATAAAGAAAGCCATCGACATAACCCCTCAAAATTCAAATCTTTTTATTGACCTCGGTAATTTTTACTTTAGACATAATCACATGCGCAAGGCAGAAGAAGCGTATCTGAAGGCTGTCGTGATAGACCCCAAAAACATAAAGCCTTATATAGTTACCGCAAAATTTTACGATGCTGTCGGCAGTAAAGACAAAACCTTAGCCATGTACAACAAGGCTCTTGACCTTCAGCCTGAAGATTTTCGGATACTGGACTCAATCGCAAGGTTTTATGTTAAAAATAAAAAAATTGGGGATGCTGAAAAGTATATCACCGACATTCTAAAAAAAAGACCCAAATATTTTCCGACCCGGATGTTAAAAGGGGAATTCTTTGTCTATCAGAGAAAGTTTGACCAAGCTATCGCATTATTTGACCAGCTAATAAAGGAAGAACCAGGGTATGCCCGTGTCTATTATTTCAAGGGTATCGCACACTTGGGAAAGGGTGAATCCAGGCCGGCAAAGACAGCCCTTGGTAAAGCTATTGAATTAAATCCCAGGCTATTAAAAGCAAAGCTCCTGTTGGCCGAAATTTATTTGGGCGAACGCAATTTTTATCCGGCGATGAAAGAAAGCCTGGGGGTTCTTGAAATCGCACCGGATAGTTTTCAGGCAAAAATGATTTTAGGAAATGCATACATGTATCAGAAAAAATTCAAGGAAGCAAAGAGCGAATTTGAATCATTAATCAAACTTGAACCGGAAAATCCTGCGGGATATTTTCGTCTGGGGCTTTTGCAGCGTTTGCTGAAAGAGTATGATCCTGCCCTGGAAAACTTTAACAAAGCCATGGCTATCAATCCCGAACTTATGGATGTATTTACCAATATTATTCTTGTGCATGGTGCAAAAAAGGAATTTGAAACGGCAATTTTAGAGTGTAACAAAAAGCTGAAAAAGGTACATGACTCTCCTGAACTACTGGCCATAATCTACAACCTAAAAGGTGGACTCTACCTTGCCCAGCAGAAAGCAAAACAAGCAGAAGAATCGTTTAAAAACGCTTTAAAAGAAAACCCGAATTTCCTTCGCCCTTATTATGCGCTTGGTAGAATATATCTTATAGAAAAAAATGAGGATAAAGCCATTGCACAGTACAAGAATGTCTTGGAAAAAAATCCTAAGCAGGCAGCCCCCCATATGCTTTTGGGTACTATTTATGACATGCAAAAAAGGGTTGATCTTTCGGAAAAGCATTACAGAGCGGCCCTCGAACTCAACCCGGATTTTGTTCCGGCCGCCAATAACCTTGCTTATTTGCTTGTAGCGCAAAACAAAAATATCGATGAGGCCTTAGGGCTTGCACGAAAAGCTAAGGAAAAACTTCCCAATGACCCTAATGTAATGGACACACTAGGCTTAGTTTATTACAAAAAAGGTTTGTTTGACAGCGCCATCGGTGAATTTGCGGACAGCCTGGAACAAATGCCTGATAATGCAGTTGTGCACTATCATCTTGGCATGGCCTATTATAAAAAAGGTAACAATAATCCGGCGAGAATAGAACTGGAAAAGGCTTTGAGTCTGAATCAAGAATTTGACGGTGCCGATGAGGCCCGACAAATATTGTCCAAGTTATAACCTGAATTTAGGCATACAAGGCATTTCTTTAATATATTCATTTGCGTTTATTTGCGTCCATTTGCGGTTAAATAAAACCACGGATGAACACGAATAAACACGAATTTAAGAAAATAACATACGAACAATTTAGTTATACAACACGCATAGGATGTGGCTTTGAAATTTCTTTCGTTTAAATTACTTATATTATGTATCCTTTTGCCGCCGATTCTTTATATATTTTCTCTACAATCGATCGAGCGTCATCTGAATAAGCGGTATGCAAAGGAAATTGGAGACATTTATACAGGAGATACACGCCCTTTATTTGATGGGAGCGCGAGACTGCAAGATGCCATAAATAATAATATTGACCGCTATCTTCAAAGCAAGGCCATACTATCATGGGGTGTTAAATCAAAGATAACCGTTGCCACAAAACAAAACACGATTTTATATCCTGCTGTTTTTAATGTTGAAGAAGGTTCTATCCTGCCGTCTTCCCCCATACAAGTAGCCGCCGACAACTACAACCTCATGAATGAAGGCCTTGTGGTAAATGTCGACTTAATACTTGAGCACAACACCCTGCTTTCAAACGCCATACTCGCTTTTTATATCTGTATATCAGTACTTGTATTATTTTTGTATTATAGGGCGGGAATAAAAAAAGCCAGGCAGGAGGACACCGAAAAAGAGACTGAGATAGCACGGCTTCTGGAATTCGAAAAAAATCATATCAGCAGACTTAAGAACTTAATAAAAGTCAAACAAAAACTTATATCTGAAATTATTAAGATAAAAAGAAAGCTTGTAGATGAGAGGATCAGAGCCAGCAAAAACGAAGATGACTTGATAAAAGAAATTGTTGCACTTGAAGAAAATATTAATGAAAATATTGCGTTACAAAATGAGAAGCAGGAGGAAATTAATGCCTTAAAGGAAAAAATAAAACTCTTTGAAAAGGAAAGGCAAAAAGAGAACAAACAAAAAACAAATAATTATAATATTGTCCGGAAACGATTAAAAACACTTTATAAAAACATATCTGTCAACAAAAGAGCGCTTAACGGTTTTCTTGACCTTACGGATGACATGAAAATCAAAGGAGAGGAGATCATTCACAAGCTTAATGAAGACCCAAGCTTTATATCGGTTAAAAGAAAGGTGTTCGGGAAAAAAGGTCGGGCCACGGTCCAGGAGGTAATATTTTCATATAAAGGCCGCCTTTATTTCCGCAAAAAAAAGGACGGCCAGATCGAAATTCTTACTATCGGCACCAAAAACACCCAGGCAAAGGATCTTGAATTTCTTGATA
>CAZBOB010000265.1:0-3606 GCA_964492995.1 uncultured Desulfobacteraceae bacterium
CGGGCATGAGTGGTTGAGAAAAGCGCCAGCTTTTATCAATCCATCTCCATGCCATTGTTCGGCAAAAGGATAAATTTTAGTAATAAGTACTCAGGTATTAGATTTTTTCACTACTAAAATATTGAATAACATCTGAAAATAGAATAATATCAACCAGACCGTCGTTTTGAATATCTGAAAGTATACATCGGAAGCTTTTGGGTTTGTTCTGATATTTTTCTAAATTAAATGAACGCCAAACATCGACTCTTTCCTTTTCTAAAGATAAAATCATTAACCTCATATCATAATAGTGAATTTCAGTTTTTATTCCCATATCTCCACGGGGGTTTAAAGATATTGGATCCTCATACCATTTATAAATAATTAGCTCATATAAACCATCACCATTAATATCATTAGCAACTTCAATTCGTAGTCTGTTTCCTCCCAAGCTATATTTATCACGATCCTTTTCTTCGACATCTGGCTTAAAATCTTTTGTTAGCTTAAAAGATTTTACAGAGTGATTTGGTACAGAAATAAACTTGTTATAGTCCTCAGGCAAGGTATAGTCTTTTTCCATTAAATTGAGAAGATCGCTTTGGAACAACTTCTCGAGTTTATGGTTTAAAATAAATAGCCTTCCGTTTCGATCTGAAAAAACTATCTCTTTCTTCGAATCACCTAAAAAATTGGCAACCGCATAAGAAAGTATTGATTGTGCGTGTCGATAAAGGGATATTATTTTCCCCTTATGGTCAAATACAACAACAGCACCTACATCAGGCCTGAAATTAGCTGCTGCATATAGACAGCCAACGATTTCCCATTGACCGTCGCCATCTAGATCCTCAACTGCTGTACGTATTCCCGTAAATGTTCCCGAAATGGCTCTTTGGAATACAAGCTGGCCATCGTCTTTAATAACAAAAATATGGCTTGCGTGATCACTGCTTTTACCAAACGCACCATGATCTTCAACATTGCCATTACCTGGGCCATAGGAGCCTATTACAATTTCATACCTGCCATCATTATCGAAATCTTTTACATTGACGCTATTTATACTTGGGCCTACACTAAATTTCATAGTAATTGTATTTTTTGCAGGATCATATAGGCATATAGCTCTTGGTTTCCATGAGTAACCTGATGAAACAGAGAATAGAATCTCTTTGATCCCATCTCCGTTAAAATCAATAAATTCCCAAACTTTTAGACCTGAATCCGGTTTGCCTTTGTAGGTATTTCCTTTCATAAAAAAGGATAATAACTCCTTCCCTTTATTATCAACAATAATACATTTTGGATTAGAATTTTCAATTGAGGATAAAGCGATTTCCGGAATTAAGTCACCGTCAAAATCATCAACTAAGTTCAGAGAAATATTATTGGAATATTTTTTAGTCAAAATTATGTTTCCATATATATCCGTTATAAATAGCTTATTTCCTTTGGTGAAAATCATTTCTAAATCACCTGTTTTGTCTAAATCTGCTGTATTCCCGCTTGCGTAATTATCGAACCGCTCTAACGATCTAGTTTCAGTGAGCAAAAAGTCTTTGGGGTGGACAAACCTCATCGACGAAATGTCACACACATTTGTATTTGCAGTGCTAAATCCTCCCGCGTTCCATCCCAAAGGAGCATGAATATTCCCAGCCCACGAAAACCATTGAGAATAGCCTAATATTTGAGGTGTTTGTAAGCTTACATCATTTTGATTTTTAAAATACTTATCTACTTCAGCTTGGACATTTTTAAAAATTATTCCAATGGGTGTGTCATCTTTAGCTTTTCTTATCTCGTTAAGGAAGAAGTAGGTGAGTATCCCATGTTTAAGCGTTTTATCTTCGAAAGCCCGCATATTGCTAGCAGTAGCCGAAATGACGATGATGTTTCTTTTGATTGTATCTTTTGTTAAATCTCTTCCAAAATCGTTAATAATTCCTATGCTCTTTGCACTTCTCTCTTTTGGAAGCGCTATGGATATGCTCTTTATATTTCTCCTTCTCTCGCGCGTATTTGCCCGTTTTGAATCTGCCAAGAGACTATTGGTATTTAAATCATTCGGCGATTCAGCAATATACCCTGAATAACAACTATCTAAAACTACAAGAATCTGTCTAGCCACAATCGAGTTTAATATAAGGTTAATTTCGTCATCCAGCAATAAGCTTTGTTTGTTTTCAAGTGAAGCATCATAAGGCACTAGGGCCTCATCGAGGCCATCCGGCTCATCATTGTTATTATCGTTTACAAACGCTCCATGTCCACTATAGTATAACATAAACATATCTAATGGTTTATTTTTTGATTTTAATACAATTTCATTTAATTCCTTACGTATTCGATCTGCATTCGCATCTTTACCAATCAGCAAGGAAGTTGGGAATTTTTTTGAAAAAATATCATCCACGGCTTTGGCATCAGTTTCTGCAAATTCGAGGTGTTGACTCTCAGAAATATAAGGATATTTTTCAATGCCAATTATCAGGCCAAAACATTTATCGTTTAAATTTGAATACGAAACCGACGGCAACGATGTTATTATAAGAAAGCAAAAAAGTATTATTTTCCAGTTTCTATTTGTGATCCAAACTTGAGGCATAATAACCACCTACTCGAGAGAGTATAACAAAACATTCTTATTCATGATCAAAAGATGCATGCTCTTTATCATGAGTAATGAAAATCGAAATATAAAACAGTTGTCACCACATGCCCTTCGTAAAGGATATTGTTTCCTGTTGGTTATAGAGAAACGTCACTTTAAGTTTATAGATATTCGCAGCTTCTATGGCAATTCTGAAACGATCTGCTTTTCGTGGATCTATAAAGTGAGATATTTTTTTTCTATAGCTGTCACCTTTCTCCATATTTGTAATAGGAATGGAATATTTAGCTGTCGGTTTTAGAATTGGTTTAACAACATATGGAAGTTTATCAACTATCGTCACTTCTATTTCCTTGATAATAATTGCTGTATCGCCAATATTTCTAAACAGCACATCGAACTCAGAACTTTGAGTAAAACGAACGTCAGTGATTTCCAACACACCGTCATTGCTTGATATGGGAAAATTTGTTACGTGAACGTCTCGTCCTGCTTGTATATTTTTATTTCCATCTTGTATCATTATGTTTTGATTAGTTGCTTGCCCATTAGTGCCATTTGAAAAGAAAAGTGACGTCAAACCCGTGATTAATGCCACGCCTATGCCGCTAAATACCCAAGTTTTATTTTTTCTCAACCAATTTATCATTTTGGTCCTCAATTCATGCCGAAGGCGTGCCGCGAACATATATTGGATAGAATAAATATAGTAAGAATTATTGACTTACCAATTTATTTTATTATATAAAGTGCTTAGATCATAGGCATCATCCCCTTTCTGAAAATAATTAATAAAATCAGCAGGTTGCTAAAAAGTTACCCGGGATAATAGTATAATTCTGTCTATCATGTAAACGAAAAATTAACTTAACTTCTTGAAATAAAAAGGTTTTATGCCACAAGTACATCCAAAGCAAACTGCAACGGTGCAGAGATTCTGGGATGCTTTTAGGGCCTGTGTGGAAGATAACCGGGTGCGGCCCGATCATTCGGGTTTTTATGTCAAG
>CAZBOB010000266.1:0-3601 GCA_964492995.1 uncultured Desulfobacteraceae bacterium
TAACTATCAAATAGCTATTCTCGCAGACATGTATGACAATTCATAGCTTAGTTTGATTTCTTTTTTGTTTCCTCTGGGGAGACTTCAGTAGGTGCAGTTCCAGCCTTTCCCTGAGAGCACTTTTCCTGCATTTTATGCTTTATTGCTTCCTTATGTTTTCCCCAGGCTTTGCTACATTCCTCGTTAGTCAGAAATCCGTCCTGGTTAGTGTCCATCGCTTTAAAACGTTTTTCATATTTTGCCATGTACTCATCGTGGCTGATTTTCCCGTCCTTGTCTGTATCCATTGCATCAAAATAGGACTTTCCGTGCATGTGACCATGGGGTCCTTTTGCAAAAGCATAGTTGGTTCCCAGAAAAATCACTGCACCTAATAGAATTAAAACCATTATTAATAGCTTTTTCATCTTTTCCTCCTTTTGTTAGCCTAATTGTTGTTGACACAGCAACCATTACATTTGTCTGCTTCTATGTAAAAGCTCACACGAACATGACCCACTAACGCGAGAGTAAACCCAAAAGCATCAGCACATTTTTCATAAATAAGACCCACATTCATTTTCAACTATTGTATTTCTTTCGGTTATGTCAAATTAGAAAATAGGTGCCAAATTTGATATGTCAAACAACTTTATAGTTATTATTGTGTATTCAGTTAGTTATCCATTTGTCATCTCAAATCTAATACCTTTTCGAATGAATAGCAAATGTGAAAAGTCAGAAACCCATGACCGGCAGCCCCTAATCCGTTTTATTTGATTACTTAGGAATGCCCATTTTCCTAATTTTCATATCCTGCTAATTACCTTCCGATTGAAAAGAAGAAACAGTTACCGGTCCCAGGTTCGCAAAACCTGAACATTAAATGCGCACCTTCGCGGTAATATGTTCCATGTTTGTATATTTGTGGATGTTTTTTTGCGTACATGTCCCATTGATCCCAGGAGCGCCAATGGCCGTGATAATCATACCGATTGATCATAGTGCTCGTAATGACGACGGTTGTCATAGGGACGTTCTCTGTATCCACGATGCTCGTTGTAACCCGAACGTTTTTTGTAGTCACGACGACCCTGATCCTCGTAATGTTTGCGACCTTCTCGCTTCATTTCGCCTGGGTGTTTTCGATATTCCTTGTCCTGTCCTTTCTGTTTTTGCCATTCTTTCTGTTTGTTTTTTCCTTTGTACCCATTATCAGCAAATGCCTGCGTGGTTGTAAGCATGAAAAACCCCAATAGAAGAACAGTTGTGACCGTGAAAACAAAAATCGAAAATTTGCAATATTTTTCTCTCATGTTAATACCTCCAAATTAAGTGTTTTCTAACTTAGTCGATTATAAACCATAAAAAGTTACACAACCATATTAAAACACAAGACTATCTTACCTTAAACTTTGCATATATTTAACGATCTTTCTTCATTTCATGCATAAACCTTCAATTTCCGAAAAATTAAAGATTTAAAATAATGCACAGAAAAATGTGCACGATGCACAGATTTTCGGGCATGGAATTTAACAGGGCTTGGTTTCTTCATTCCCTGTTAGATCCATTGCTAATGTTTCATATGTGTTTGCTCTTCTTGCTCGATATCCTGGTCAGATATTCCGCAAGCTATGAATAGCATAGCGATGATCATGCATGCCAATCCTCGCATAATGAGTCCTGCAGCTTTTTTGATTAAAGTGCCCCCGGGTTCGACCGGTTGGTATATTTAGCAGGCCGAACAGTCGGGGGCGATAATAAGATGCCTTATGCTTTTTGTTTGAGTCTGACTTTTCAATTTTTAGACAACGCCCTGCGATGTTTTCCAGTTTTGTCTATTTTACCGCGATGTGCAGGGTGATGCGATCTAAACATTTTCAGCTTGCCAACTTGGTCCGCAGTTAAGAGCTTTACAATTGCCAGTCGAGATTCAATTCTCTGAACAAACAGTTTGCCTTTCAGATCTGAAATCTTTTGGGCGACTTCAAGAACTTTCGCTTCGTCCACGGACTCGGCGGCAAACAGTTTTTCCAATTCAAGGTGAAGAGCGTCGAGTTTAGATTTCAATTCCAGACACTTTTCACGATGGGCAAAATCCGCTTTCTTGAGTCCCTCGACCTGCTTGTCGGTAAGTCCCAGTTCCTGAACCATTTTCGGGTTTTGCCAGATCCCCAAATGAGACATATGATGCTTTTTCATACCAAATCCCTTTTCAGGCCTGCACTGGCCCTGCGTAAACGCTCCCGCAAAACCCGGGATGACAAATACCGTGACCAAAAGAACCATTGCGCCGGTAAGGAATTTTTGCCTAAGATTCGAATTCATGATGTACCTCCTTTTTTGAGATTGTTTGTTTTTAAGGAATATTTCCTCGGTGTTGGTTTTAAGATAAGGGGTAAATGTAAAGAATTTATGTTGATTCCAGGACAAAATTGTAAATGTTTTGTAAAGGATATCGCACTGAGGTCATGAATCATATAAGTAATGGGAGCGGGAAAGACGGATATTACGATTGGGTAACGTTAAGGATCTCATCAACAATGGTATCTTGAAATGGTTTTTTCATTTTACCACTCTCAATTTGTGGGTTCTTTTTAACTTTTCCCACAGTTTTTCTATAATAACCAAAGCTGCTGTTTTCACATTTAGATTCTTATTTCCAGAAACCATACGGCATGATTCAAACAGTTCCTTGTTAATATCTTTCATAAACAAATGGTTCCGAATAAAAATGCTTAAAGAATAATTAATTACTCGAAGTTCCTCTTTGTCGAAATTAGCCATCCTGACCCTTTCCTCCAAAGTCATGTCTGAGATGATCTGATCTACAGCTTCATCGACTGTCTTTGGAAGAACCAGCAGCTTTTCAAGATACATATCCTTATAATAGTCTGTGACTTTGGAACCCTGAGGAGCATCCATACAGCTAATAGCAGTGCCCCCTCAACTATAATCGTCATGTGTCTGTCTATATTGAGATATTCATATGTGAAAGGGCCGATTATATAAAGTAAATCAATATGGTATAATTGAATCCAATCATTAATGAGAGTGGGAGCTTTAAAGGAGGGGGTTAATTCGAGATCGATCACAAACAACTGATGAGAATGCTTTATAGTTCTTATTTGGGCATATTTAGCATCAATGTTCTCAAGGAAGGATATCACAAATTGTGACATCCTCGAAAACAGAATTCTAAACCCTCAACTCTACCTGTCGGAGTGAAACGTAGATCCCGACATCGGGGTCCTGTTAAATTTGAAAATCATTTAACCGGGGTCAGCTGAACAAATAGAAGTCCGTGCCTGCCCCGTTAAATGCTACCTTTGGTAGCCCTCCTTCGGAGGATTTAACAGGGTGAATCTGTGTGTGTCTGCCTGCCGCGCCTGCCCCGTAGCTCCGGCAGATGGTACCGGGGTAGGTCCGGAAGATCGTACTGGGGTGGCTAATTATCCCGTGTAAAAACTACACAATATTATCGTTTTTAAAATACCGTTTTTGTAACATATTGAATCACCCAATTAATTTCATTGATTTTTTCCCCATATTCAATTATAGACCATCAGAGCTTTTTTAAGCAGGGAGAATATCGGGAACGCCCCTTGATTCTCCTGTC
>CAZBOB010000267.1:0-3597 GCA_964492995.1 uncultured Desulfobacteraceae bacterium
TCCAAGAGAAACACGCCGTCGCTACGCTGCACCGAAATCAAATGCGTTTACCCTGCTGAGGCAGTCCCCTGCCCTATTCGGGAAGCGATTTTATAATGGTGTCGTATACCATCCGTATCGGAAGATTCTTTTCAAGCGCTATCTTTCTACAGACTTCATACTCCGGTACAATCCGCACGCCCCCGCCCGTCTCTAAAATACGTTTTACCCGGATTTCACCGTAGGCTGTTTTCATAATAACGGATTCACGGGGAAGCATGCACCGTTTCGCATCATAATATCTTACGCCCAGTGAACTGGTTTCAGATAAGATACAATTTATCAAAACGTCCTTGCGATTTCTCCGGCACAGAACCTGCACCATTGTACCGGGTCTGTTTTTCTTCATAAAAATGGGGATCCAGTAAACATCCAGAGCACCTTCTTCAAACAGGCGATCCATCAGGAATCCGAATACCTCCGGATTCATATCGTCAATACAGGTTTCCAACACCACAATGGTATCTTTATGATGAGCCGATCTGTGGCCGGTTTCACGACAAGAGTCTGTTCCTGTCATAACCCGCAACAGATTGGGAATCGATTCTATATCACGTTTTCCGGCACCATAACCGGTCTTTTCAATGATCATATCCGGCATTTCCCCATAGGACTCCGCCAGGGTAACAATGATTGCCGCACCCGTGGGCGTGACAAGTTCATGCGGTATTTTTGTGCCATAAACCGGAACGCCTTTAAGAATTTCAACGGTCGCGGGCGCCGGCACCGGCAGAGTTCCATGAGCACACGTAACAAACCCTTTTCCTAAAGGAATACTTGAAGAAACTACCTTTTTAATACCTAAATAATTGATACAAAGTGCCGTACCCACGATATCAACAATCGCATCGATACCGCCGACTTCATGAAAATGAACTTTATTTCTGTGACACCCGTGGATGTCGGCTTCCACATCAGCAATCCGTTCAAAGATGTCATGGCTAATCTGTTTAACATTCCCGGATAAGGGACTATTCTTTATCAGTGACCTTATTTGAGCATAGTCTCTCGATTTTTTGTCATTTTCTACACGGACCCGAACGCTTTTCGCCGTGATTCCATTCCGAATGACGGTGTCAACAGACACATCGAAACCGGCCAGTGGAATCCTGTCAAGATTTTCTTTCAGCCATTTCACGGGAACACCCAGGTCTATAAACGCCCCCAAGGTCATATCGCCGCTAATACCGGAAAAACAGTCAAAATATGCAATCATGTTTTTTTCGTTACGTTCGTTAGAATCGTTAAACTCGTTTACGAGAGACCGATAGAAGAAGGAAGACCGCTTCGCTAAGAAGAGGGACGACAGAAGGTATCGGCCTTTTTCTCCATTGAATTTAGCATTGCGAATATGTGCTCGTAACTTTCATCAAGCCGATTAAAAGTCTCTTCATTTATATATTTACAATGAAAGGAAAATTCCAACCATGTTTGGGTTTCGGCTGCTTCCTGTCCGGAATCGGTCAACTTGTTCAGAAAGACTGCCTTGTAACGCCTTTTTCTCCATCCTTTTTACCCTGTTAAATACGATTTGAGCCGCTTGTGTAAAAATCTTTTTCCATTATATGTCTTAAAATAACTCTCTCTTCTTGTAGCATCTTCCTTCTTTAAACAGACCCCAGATAAATACGCTGCGCTGTCTTTTGTTTAGAATTTAACGGGGTAAACTTCATAGTAGATGAGTCTTAGTGGTAATCTTCCTTTGGTTGATTCAACCTGGCCTTTTTGATGCTGGTTTTACCCTGTTAAATAAAATCTCATTACATGAAATAAGATTTTAATGCGAAGCATTATTTAACAGGGCAGGTCGTAGCTTGAGATCTTTGGAATAACCCGTATAAAATTGACCATCGACTTCACTTTGTAAAACATAGGTATAATACATGGTGATTCAAGCTATTTAACAGGGCAAGAATTCGAACAAACTGAGCGCGATGCTCGCCTTATCTGATCTGTTAAGGAATATTTTTCCTCTTTAGGGAATTTTTTGGTAAGTTCAAAAATTTCCATGGCACTATCGAAAGCCTTACGATAAACTTTCAAATCTCTTACAGTTCTAATCTTGTTTGTCTTCTTTTCGTCCATCTTCCCTCTTCCCTCTTCCCTCTTTTCTCTATTCTATTTTCTCTTTCCTTAGCTTTCTCCAATTCCAATCGAATGGAGCTTAATGATCTCAAGCAAAAGTTCCGTTGTACGAACCATATCATCAAGACCCACGGATTCCCGCACCGTATGCATATCCCGCATTCCTGTTCCCAGAACGCCCGTCATGATACCCTTTTCAAAGAAAATATTGGCATCTGCGCCGCCGCCGCTTGTTTTTGTAACCATTTTTCTTCCTAAATTATCCGCCGCACGACAGGCAAGTTTTACAACCGGGTGATCCTCAGGAATGCTTGTACGGGAAAAATCTTTTTGGATTTTAATTTCAAGACCCGGAAGTCCGTGATCGGAGGTCATCCCTTTATAGTTGTCCACAACCCCTTTGAAAGACTATACCATTGCATTTGTAATCTTGTTTAGCTTTTCCTCATCATGGCTTCTGACCTCACCCTTAACCGTTACCCGGTTCGGTACGATATTCGTGGCCGTGCCGCCTTCGATGACGCCTATGTTACAGGTTGTTTCATGATCGATGCGTCCGAGTTCAAGCCCTGCAATGGCCTTGCTCGCCAGTGAAATGGCGTTTATCCCTTTTTCCGGGGCAGCGCCGGCATGTGCATCTTTACCGTGGACCTTGAACTCAAGATGGTTTGCAGAAGGCGCCCGTGTAACGATACCTTCCGTGTCCGTAGCATCCAGGGAATAACCAAATTTAGCGGAAATTAAATCTAAATCAAGGTGCTTTGCACCCAGAAGACCGATCTCCTCACAAACGGTAAAAACAAGTTCAAGCGGACCATGCGCCAGGTCATTTTCCTGGATAATTTTTATGGTTTCCAAAAGAATGGCAATGGCACTTTTGTCGTCCGCTCCTAAGATTGTCGTCCCATCACTGGTAAAAACACCGTCCGAAAGTATGGCGGTCACTCCTCTGCCCGGATCCACGGTGTCCATGTGAGCATTCAGAAGAAGCGGCGGCGCCTGCCTGCTCCCCTTGAACTTGGCAATAAGGTTCCCCGTATCACCGCCGATCTTATCACCGGCGCCGTCAACCCATGTTTCTGCTCCCATTGACTCCAGTTTCTTTTTAATCTCTCCGGAAATCGTGCGTTCCTCTTTTGATATACTGTCAATTTCTACCAGAAATTTAAACGTTTCCGCCAATCTGTCTTTATTTACCATTTTTAATCCTTGAGACCTTTGTCCGTTATGTATAGATCAAGATTTTAACATTTTTATCAAGCTTTTGTAATCGCCAATGATTGCCGTTTCTTACCCCGTGATACTGTACACCAGTATTAAACATCCAGTACCCGGCTTCGCTTTACAGTTACATTCATCTCACCCATTAAAAGGATTGACAAAAATAGAATTAATATATTATGCGCTATCTTAATAATGGAAGTGCGCAGCTTACTGGTGAGGCTCCCGGACTTCAAATCCGGTGTGGGGCGC
>CAZBOB010000268.1:0-3495 GCA_964492995.1 uncultured Desulfobacteraceae bacterium
TTGACATAAAAGAGCGAACGATCAGGCCGCACCCGGTTCTCCTCCACACAGGCCTTAAAAGCATCCCAAAATTTTTGAGCCGCTATAGATTGCTTTGGGCTTTCTTTATTCATAAAAGCTATCGAATTCAAGGAGTTAATGTACAACTTACAGTGTTATGCTAGACAGAATTATTATATGACCTTTCAAAAGATTATCATAACATTTTGTAATTGTTAAATAATTTTTTAAATGAGGTGATGCTTATGCGCTATGTATTTTATATAATTGAATAATTGGTTGTGTTAATTGTGTTGTAATATATTATTTCTGTCCAATATATGTTAAGCTCCATTGAAGGAATTCGATGGCTATTAAATGGAAAAAGAGTAGAAAGCTTAACCCTGATGTTATTCTTGATAAAATTGATAGCATTAAGATAGTTCAAGATAACGGAAGGGTAAGTTACAGTGACTTCAAATATCTTGAGGCTATTCCTGCACTTTTTTCAATGCTGGATTTCGGGAAAAATCTGCCTTGGGAAATAAAGAGCAAGATAGTTAAAAAAGCCATATCAAAAGTCGCCGCTGTAGAGAAGCTAAACTCCAAGAGTGTTATTTCCGAAATCAACAACGAGTTTCAAAACTATCACAGCACAAAGGAAAATGAGTATTTTTTACTCACCTCAATCTCATTAGATGAACCGCTTCCGTCGAAATTAATTGATATAAACGGATGCAATATTCGAATATTTAAAGGGGAATACCCTGGAAAATACGCGAGTAGATTAACTCTAGTGAATAAATGGCGAAATCCATTCGAGCATACGCCAGACGGGTATAGCAAAGTAATCGTAAAATCGAAAGCAAAATCTCCTCAAGAAGCTGTTTCTAAATCTTTAAAAACAATTGATTTAATTAGGGCTACTTGGAATATTTTTGCAAACTTAAGAATGGAAATATTTGGCGACTCTTGGAAGCCTATAAATAATATTCGCCTCGGTGCAATGCATAGCCTTCACAAGAAAAGCGGAGAGCTTGCCGTTGAATACTTTTGGTATGAGCCAGAATTTACAGTCGCAAAACCATACAGAATTAAGGAAGAAAATTATAAAGTTTTCAAAAAAAATGCCAATTGGGTAAAAGTGCAAATAAAATCATGCAAGTATTCTTTAAAGTTAATAGATGCCTTTGTCCGCTATGTGAGAGCGCTAGATGAGTCAAATCCTAATACAGCAGCATTTAAGCTCTGGGGTGCAATAGAATCAATTGCTGCACCCTCCGAAAATAGATATGACAATATAACTAGACGGTGTGCCTTTTTGTTCGAAGAATACGAATACCATAAGCAGATGCTAGAGCATCTTAGAGAATATCGTAACAGCACAGTGCATGCTGGTGAAGAAAGCGTAAATGCTAAAGATAATTGTTTTCAGCTACAGTTTTATTTTTACCATCTAATGCAATTTCACCTTTTAAGTGTAAAAAAGTTTGTCAGTCTCAATGACGCAAATTCGTTTTTGGACTTACCCGCTGATTTAAAAGTGCTAGAACAAAGAAAACATTTTATCGAGATGGCAATCAAGTTTGTGGGAGGAGCTTAACAATCAAATCCAGCGGACTCGTAAACTCGCCGCTGATTTGTGGGTTAGAGGTGTAATTCATTATGGGAAGCGTGAATAGAGAACCAGATGAGATTTTACAAAACCATATAGAACACATGGGTATAGAACTCGGGACATATTTCAACGCACTTTGGAATGAAGTTGCATGGCTTTATACTAAATGGTCGGAATATGATGAATTGTTTGGAAAAAAACCTCCCCGTGTCGATCTTCTAAATAATGCTGCTCCAACATTTTTCTATATTGTAGAAAAATGCCTTTTCGATGATATACTTCTACACATTGCGAGACTTACCGATCCTCCCAAAACCGGTAGGAAGAAAAGACTATCTATTCGTAGCCTTCCAAATCTAATTTCTTCAGATAAGTTAAAGAAGGAAATTGAGGGGCTCATAGAAATCACTATTGAAAAGGCTGACTTTTGCAGGGATTGGCGTAATCGCCGAATTGCACATACAAATTTAAAGTTGTTATTATCTGAAGCGGCAGTGCCCCTAAAGCCGGCAAGTCGCAAAAAGGTGAAGGCTATTTTAGAGTCAATATCCTCTGTAATGAACGTAATAGCCAGAGAATTTATGGATAGCACAATTATTTTCGATGGATTGCCAAAACTAAAAGGGGCAGAGGCACTTCTTTACATCCTTGATGACGGAATAAAGGCTGAAAAGAGAAGACAAGAACGAATTATGGCTAGACAATTTACTGATGAGGATATTAAACCAAGAAGCCTCTAACCTTGCTCTTTCAGCCGACAGCTGATAGCTGCGGCTGAAGAGCCTGTTAGCACTCTGAATATTAAGGGTAAGGGAACAAAGTTATTTCATGACAAATTTAGATCCAATATTTCAACTCATTTCTGCTATTTTGAAGGAAAACAATCGCCGTTTCATTAGTAGGGACGTCTTCGTTCGCTTTTTACAAGCCGATCTTAGACTATTAACGATATCAAGAGTGGAGATTGAGGATTGCATAAACTCTTTATGCTCTAATGGATTAATTACCATTATTTCCGAAGCTTCCCCTTTTCAGTTTGCTGTTACTACTCCAGAACTATTACCTTCCGTCATAAAGAAAGGGCCTCTGACAGTTCGCGATGTTCTCGACAAAGGTACTTTCGATGAACTCACAAATGTTTTCAGGAGCATTGAAGAAGGAGATCGAATCTATTTTTCAGCACATGCAGGAACAACAGTAATTGACTATTTTGGAAAAGAACTTGAAAACTGTCTTCTAAAACCTAATGTAAAACTCTGTTTGATGATGTTGGGTTCGTTGAGCGATCCCTTACTAAAAGAAATCAAATCTGATAAATTCGATAAGCTTGTAGAGAATGCAAAGCAATCTTGGTATAATATACAAAGGCTTGCGGGACCTGGTAAAGTTGAAATACGACAATCGCAAGGCCTTGCTGGTATTAACAGATGTATAATCGTCACCGATAAAACGGGGAATATAAAATATTGCGCTTTTTTTTCATGGCATCTTGGCAAAAGAGGTGCTGATGATGGAGTATATATTTCATCATATTCCTCAGATCTATCAACTAGCAAATTATTTTTAGATGATTTTCTAAAGAAGTGGAGTTTAGCTACAAGTTACAACTGTAGGGTTTTTATCTGCCATTCTGCCAAAGATAAAAGATTTTGTCGCACACTTGTTGGAAGACTTAAAGATGATGGTTTTCCAGTGTGGTTTGATGAAATGGATATTTTACCAGGTGAAGATTTCATTGACAAAATGGAATATGGTATTAGAGTTAGTGATTATATAGCTGTGGTACTGTCACAGAATTTTCTAAAAGGTTCTTGGGCACAAAAAGAATATAAAACTGCCCTAGAACGGATGTTCCCTTTTAGCCGACTATATTTGAGACAGCTTAACACATTGAAATT
>CAZBOB010000269.1:0-3449 GCA_964492995.1 uncultured Desulfobacteraceae bacterium
CTAATCGTTATCTTACATCTGGCAGTTGAATTATAGATATCATAACCGGTGGTTGCTGCTTTTTGTATCATGGATCTTTTACCATAAGACATATTAAGTTGCAATTGGTTAAGGGTATGATTTTTTTAATACTTTTTAGTCGAGATTTCTAATACTTTAGTATTAGATGAGGTGGAGGGTACTAGGAAGAATCTAATACTTTAGTATTACCCTAAATGATCATAAACAAAATGGGAAAATATTTTATGTGTTTGATTTATTATGCATTTTATTAGATTTGGATGCATTTTCATAACTCTTCTATAAATGAGATATAAATTTATTAAAAAAATCCCATTTTGTTTACCTTTCAGGAAAGCCGATGATACCCCATCTTCTTCGTTATCAAGGGCTCGCAGTAGACGACTACGGCTTTGCCCTTGATGCCTCGAATCTGGGGCATCCTCGACTTTCGCTCATTTAGGGTATTGGATTTTTGTCATAATAGATTTGTGAATCTGAGGTAGATGTCATCACCGGTGGTTGTCGAATAGGCTTCATTTTAGTGGCCGAGGATTAACCGTTGGTCGATTCAGATAGTGCGGTCGAATCCCTGGCCCCGCCTTGACTTTGAACCTGATTGAAGCTTTTGAAACCATTTCTAACAACTTAGTGCTCTGATTCGTAAGTTCGATGACATATTTTTTTATATTGTTTCACCGCCCGCTTCGCTCAAGACGCAAAGGCCGCAGAGTTAAATATTATTTCTTTTGCCGTTGAGGGGACGGCAAAAGAAAACCACTCAACCTTTATAAAAGTAATATCGTATTGAAATACAAATGGTTATTTCTTTATCCCACAGGGATGCATGTTTTTGCTTTCCGGCGTCCTTGCCCTGTGGAATGCGAAGCCTATTCCTCTGGGGTCAGCGGAAAGCAAAAAAGAAACAAATTCTCTGAGACCTCTGCCTGCCCCGTAGGTCCGGCAGATCGTACTGGGGCGACTCAGCGGTGATTCTAAGTTATCCAATTATAATACGATATCGTATTTAAGAATACATGTACTTAGGTTAACAATCTTATCGCTTCAGGCCGCCAGCAATGGAAAAACAGTGTCCTTAATTTTTGTAACAACCGATGAGGCCATTTGCCGTGAGGATTCAGCAGCTGCACCCTTGATTTTAATTGGCAAATCCGAGAGCGTGAGATTTTGACCCAGCTCGGTCCGGTGTTTGTTGACAAAATCCTGGGGCAAACTGTCCGGAATTTCAACCCCTTTCATGATTGCCCACGCCTGAGTCCATGCCCGGGCCACATTCATGACATTATATCCGCCGCCACCCAGCGCAACCCATTTAAAGCCCCACGATTTTATCTCCCGGACTATTCTGCTGAAGCCGTTGGTCGTGAGATTCAGACCGGCCAGAGGATCGGTTGCCAGGGTGTCCACCCCAAGTTGTGTCACCAGTATATCTGGATCAAAAGCATGAACAAGCGGCGGCACCAGTTCCATAAAAACCCAAATGTACAAATCGTCATCGGTTCCAGGTGCCAACGGCACATTGACCGCGTATCCTCGGCCCGGCCCTTGGCCGATATCGTCGGGAAAACCGGTGCCCGGAAAAAGCGTGTGGCCATGCTGATGAAGAGAGACGGTCAGGACTTGATCCGTGTTATAAAACGCCGCCTCAACCCCGTCACCGTGGTGTACATCTACATCCAGGTAAAAGACGCGCAAACCGTCCTGAACCATTTTGGCAATCCCTATAGCCGGATCATTAAGATAGCAGAATCCAGAGGCCCGACTTTGCGTTGCATGGTGCAAACCGCCCGCAATATTAAAAGCGATCTCACGATTCTCTTTTAATATCTGGCGGATACATTCAAGGGTTGCACCGGTGACCAGTAAAGACCAGTCATATAAACCGGGAAACAAGGGGTTATCACCGCTGCCCAGACCGTACTTCCAGGCTTGTGAGGGAGCCCTGCCCGAATTGGCTGTTTTAAGTATCTCCAGATATTCAGGAGAATGAAAGAGGGTGACATCTTGTTCGCCGGCTTCTCTTGCTTCCACCCAGGGCGGCGAAGACGTATCAAAAAGCCCATATTCTCCGATCAAGTCCATGGTTAACCGGAGCCGTTCCACTTTCAGGGGATGACTGGGGCCATAACTATGATGGTAGAATTTATTGCTAAAAACGAGAACTTCTTTTTCGCCTGTACTCATAAGTTGTTTTTCTTATTACGGATATTATTTATCGAACATATCTCCGGCCTTAAGCCCCTGTTCAGCCGCAAATTCGGCCGCGGCGACTTTTTTGCCTCTGGTCGGCCGGACTTTACCTGCCACAAGCCTTGCTCCTGACACCGCCACATGAATCCCTTGATCGTCAACAGCAAGAATCGTCCCCGGAGCTTTATCGGTACTCTCTTCTATGAGCTGTGCGCCATAAAAACGAACCTTTTCACCGTTCAACAAAGCAAAGGCACCGGGTTGGGGATCACAACCGCGCACCAGATTGTATAGTTCTCTGGCCGGCTTGTCCCAATCAATGCCCGCGACTCGGTCATCACAGGGAGGTTCATAAGTAGCACCGGCTTCATCCTGAGGTATTTTGGGGGCCTTGCCTGCTTTGATAAGGTCGATGGATTCGAGAATGGCATCAACCCCCATGGGAAAGAGGTGGTTAAAATAGAGGGCGCCGGTGGTGTCATCCGGACCGATCTCGATTTCTTTCTGAAGCATAATGAATCCGGTGTCGATCCCTCCGTCCGGCCAGAAAATGCTCAACCCGGTTCGGGTGTCCCCCATGATTACCGCCCAGTTAATGGCACTGGCGCCGCGATGGCGCGGCAAAATCGAAGGATGATAGTTGATGGTCCCGTGAGTGGGGACCTCAAAAAAGCGCGCCGGGATAATATCGGTCACAAAGGCCATTACCGTGAGATCCGGTTTGAGTTCCTTGTACTGGTCAAATACCTGATCATCTTTATACGTTGCCGATTGAAAGACGTCAATTCCTTTGGATACCGCTGCCGCTTTGAGCGGATCAGTTCACCCGCCCGGTCTGTCCGGTGGCACATAACCCCCTATTATATTTTCGTTTCTTTCCAACAGGCTTTCCAATACTTTTGCCCCAAATTCCGCCTGTCCAATCAGTAGGATACGCATATTTTACATCCTGCATTAAATTGTTGGTAAGAAATTAGAGGGATGTTATATTTTCTGTAAGATTATAAAAGAATCATGTCAAGTCTGAATTGATCGGTTCACAGGTCAAACGCATTTGAATCCCAATACAGGGAGAACGCTCCACGACGGCGAGTATCTCTTTCCAAGAGAAACACGCCGTCGCTACGCTGCACCGAAATCAAATACGTTTACCCTAGTCGCTTCATCGTAACATGTCAATAAATTCAGAACTCCTGACCTATGTATGTATTTTCGAGGTGTTATGAAAGCTCGGTCGT
>CAZBOB010000270.1:0-3430 GCA_964492995.1 uncultured Desulfobacteraceae bacterium
TATTTTATGTGTTTGATTTATTATGCATTTTAGTGAATTCAGATGCATTTTCATAACTCTTCTATAAATGAGATATAAATTTATAAAAAAAATCCCATTTTGTTTACCTTTCAGGAAAGCCGATGACACCCCATCTTCTTCGTTATCAAGGGCTCGCAGTAGACGACTACGGCTTCGCCCTTGATGCCTCAAATCTGGGGCACCCTCGACTTTCGCTCATTTAGGGGGATATTATGATCCGGTTTGGTTTTCTCCAAGCCGCAGACTCTACAAGACGGAAGCCGGTTCATCTGAGTTGGGATATAATAGTTCAAATTATTTTCTATTTACAATACAAAGTTTTTTATGTCAAAAATTTTGTTTTGACTTTTAAACCAAATAGGATTATTTTTTCGATCAAAAATTCGAAATGCGCACCAAGCATCTTTAAAGGATAACCACGAAATCCCATACAAAAAATGTTTTTCGTACTTTGGTGATGAATTTATAAAACAGATAAAATTCCTTTACGGTAACATTGAAATCCTATCCCTCCGGGTCAGGATTCTTTACTAACTTTAGGAGTTTTAAGCACTTTTTCGGTTGATTTGGATAGGGGATTTATATGACAAAATCACTGACATATGCTGATACGGGTGTAGATATTGATAAAGCCGAAAACCTTGTTGGCAAGATAAAAAAAATAGCGCATCAAACCCCCAGATCGGGCGTTATTGGTGAGATCGGCGGGTTCGGCGGACTGTTTTCCCTCAACATCACCAACATGGAAAGTCCGGTTCTTGTAAGTTCGACCGATGGTGTCGGGACCAAGCTCAAAATCGCCTTTATGATGTCAAAACACGATACCATTGGTATAGACCTGGTTGCCATGTGTGTGAATGATATCGTAGTGCAGGGTGCAAAACCGCTTTTCTTTCTGGATTATCTTTCAATGGGAAGGCTGGAAGAAAAAATCGCCATTGATGTAATTACCGGGATCGGAGAGGGCTGCGAACAGGCCGGGTGTGCGCTTATCGGTGGTGAAACTGCCGAAATGCCGGGCTTTTATAAAGATAATGAATATGATCTGGCCGGATTTGGCGTGGGCGTTGTTGAAAACAGCAAAATTATCGACGGTTCGGGAATCCACGTTGGCGATCAGGTTATCGGAATTTCATCGAGCGGGCTTCACAGCAATGGATATTCGCTGGTACGCAAAATCTGTTTTGACATTTTAAAACTGAAAATTGACACTCATATACCCGATCTTGGCAAGACCATCGGCGAAGAACTTCTGACCCCCACAAAAATATATTCACAAACCGTTCTTAGCGTTATAAAGAATCTGCCGGTTTTTGGACTTGCCCATATCACCGGTGGCGGAATCACAGATAACATTGTTCGGGTTATCCCCGAACGGTGTAACGTTGTCGTGAGAAAGAACAGCTGGGATGTGCCGCCCGTGTTTACGTATCTTAAGGAGGCCGGCAACATATCAGAACGTGAAATGATGCGTACGTTTAATAACGGTATCGGTTTTATTGCCGTTGTTCATGAAAAGGATGCCCAGGAAATCCTTGATTGTTTCATTGCCATGAAGGAAAACGTTTTTGTCATCGGCGAGGTGGTTGAGCGTAAAGAAAATGATGAGAGGGTTCAGTGGGTCTGATGAGCGTGAAAAACGCAAATTATGAAAAAAAGCAACGCCTGCAAAAGATCAAAAGCCCTTTTGTAAAGCTGATGAGCTGGATAGGAAACGCTCGAAAAGGAAACGTCGTCTGTAAAAGCTGAGCGGTGAATAAAACCGGTCCCGGGAGAGGACCTGGAAAAATAAAGCGCCAATGATCATACTCGGCATAGAAACATCCTGTGATGAAACCGCTGCGGCGGTGGTTGTAGACGGCATCCAAATACTATCTTCCGTTGTATCCTCCCAGATCGACATTCATCATCCCTATGGCGGAGTTGTGCCTGAACTTGCTTCAAGAAAACATATGGAAGCTATTGTTCCGGTCGTTATTGAAGCGCTGGCAGTTTCCGGCATGGATTCAAAACAGCTTGACGCAATAGCGGTTACCCAGGGGCCGGGACTGGTGGGAGCATTGCTGGTGGGTTTCTGTTTCGCCAAATCTTTTGCTTTTGCCCTGGATATTCCGTGGGTCGGGGTCAATCATCTGGAGGGTCACATAAATTCCTTGTTCCTGGAAGAAAATCCGCCTTCTTTCCCGTTTGTGGCGCTTCTTGCATCCGGCGGGCATACCAGCATATACCATGTCACCTCCCACACCGGATTCGAGCTGGTTGGACAAACACGGGATGATGCTGCCGGGGAAGCCTTTGACAAGGTTGCCAAGATGCTCGGTCTGGGCTATCCGGGCGGCGGGGTTATCGACCGGCTTGCAACTCAGGGAGATTCCAAGAATATTGTTTTTCCAAGACCGTTTCTGGATAAGTCGACCTTTGACTTTAGTTTCAGCGGCCTGAAAACGGCGGTGCGGCGGTATATTCAGAAAAACATGGATACATATCAGCAACAGATCCCGGATATTGCTGCCGGATTTCAGGAAGCGGTGGTAGATGTTTTGTCGTTTAAAGTGGTTCATGCTGCAATGATGAAGGGGTGCGAACATATTGCTTTAGTGGGTGGCGTGGCCGCCAATAACCGATTACGGGAAAGGGTCAGACAGGAAGCCGATCTCAAGGGGCTGACGGTTCACATCCCCTGTATTGATCTTTGCGGTGATAATGCCGCAATGATCGCCGCCATCGGCTACCACTATTTAATTGCCGGAACCGTATCGGGTCTCTGTGATGATGTATATTCCAGGGCAAGGCTGAGGTAACGGCAAGGTTGAGCAGCGGCATCTAAAAAGATAGAAACCTAAAACTGTTTTTAAAATCAGAAAAGCTTCAATTGTATGAACCGCGAGATAATTGCCGTCTGCTCTACTTGCCGGTTGACGGGTATCTCGCCCTGTAATTATTCGCTGAAGGAATTCAATGATACGGCCACCGAAGGAAACTCATGCAGCAGTTGCCTATCAACGGTTACTAAGGGGACTTTCAGATCATTTGCAGTGGCGATGAACTCACAATCATAAGCAGAACATTTGCTTGCTGAGGCAAGCCGCAGAACTTCATATGATGAAACCTCATATTCTCCACCCCTTAGTAATTTCAACGCACTATTCATAATGCGCTGAGCTTGCTCCAACTTGATGAGATTTTTGCGCATATAAAGAGTCAGTACATTGCGAAGTTCGCTGCGCCATAGGATCGGTGCCGCCCACTCACTGTCCTTCCGCAGAGCACGTTCGGACAAAAAAGATTGCTCGCTTGATAGGAAGAGATAGCCGATAACATTTGTGTCAACCACAATCATAGCCGACCTTCTGTTTTTGCCTGGTTGAATTCCTCATCACTGATCAGATGTCCGGCTGTCAATTGACGG
>CAZBOB010000271.1:0-3418 GCA_964492995.1 uncultured Desulfobacteraceae bacterium
GGCATAATGCCGAGTTCCGGATTATGCCGAATGACCAGCTAAATCCGGTGAATCTCTTGATTTGGTGTGTGTCTTACTCGGCATAATTATAAGCTCTGTAAGAAGGCTAAAAGATGGTCATCAGGCCTATAGCGGCCAGGTTTTACATTCAGGGGCACAGTTTTGGCAAGGGCCTTTTCCTTTAGTTTAAGATCAGCGTGGATGTAAATTTGTGTGGTTTCCACCGATTCGTGACCCAACCATAAAGCGATAACAGAGCTGTCCACACCATGCTGAAGCAGATCCATTGCTGCAGTATGACGAAGCACGTGCGGTGATACCTTCTTATTTTTCAAAGACGGACATTGCTGACTGGCGGTTGCTTTATGTTTATTCAGCAAGTATTGGACCCCATCCGAGCTGAGAGCCCCCCCTCGTGTACCAGGGAACAGGGGTGCCGTGGGTTTTGCGTTACACTCACGCAACCAGGCACGCAATGTTGCCACGGTTTCCTTCCGTAAAGGAATACATCGTTCCTTACGCCCTTTGCCAGTACATTTAACATGGGCTCCAGTACCCAAAACAATATCTTGACATCGAAGTGCGGTCAATTCAGAAACGCGTAGGCCTGTTTGCACCAAAACTAGCATAAGTGTACGATCCCGACGTTCTATCCAAGTATCCAGATCAGGTGCTGCCAAGAGAGCATCGACTTCACACCGATTCAAGAACACAACCTGTCTTCGCTTATAGCGTTTGCTGGGAATGGCTAAAATGCGCTGAGCCAATGCACCATGGCACGGTTCATGTATAGCAACATAATTGAAAAATGAGTGAATTGCCGCCAATCGAACATTCCGACTACGTGCGCTATTGTTTCGATGCTTTTCAAGGTTATCGAGAAAAGCCCCAATAAAATGAGTATCCAGATCCTCAAAGTCCACCTTTGACGGAGCCTTCTTTAGCTGTTGGGTAGCAAATCCAAGGAGCAGCCGGAAGGTATCACGATAGCTGGCAATGGTATGCTGGCTTGCCTTCCTTTGGTTCATAAGACGATCGGTGAAGAATGCTTGCATTAATTTTGGAAACGCGGCGTTAGTTTTCATCATAATGTTCCTCCTTCCGAAAGACGTAAAGTGGCCAGCTGTAAAAGCTCTGGTACTGCCGAGATATACCAATAGGTATCGCTCACATGTCTATGACCGATATAGGTGCTTAATTTTGGTATATTTTGCTCAATGTCCATACCCGATCGATACCAAGCGGTCAGTGTTTGGATAGCAAATCTGTGCCGAAGATCGTGAAGACGCGGGCCATGACTGTCGTTTGGGCCTCGGAGACCGATCTGACGTGACAATTTGATAAAATTCCAACGAACACTCCATGTTGTTAGACGGGCACCGTGCTCAGAGACAAAAAAAGCCGGGGATTTCAATCGCGGACGGATTTTGTCACGCAAAATGGCATAATCCTGGAGTACCTTCTGGGTGGAAGTGTGTATAGGTACAAATCGAGACTTGCCAAACTTACTATCACGAACCGTGAGTATACCCTCTGTGAGATTAACGTCATTACGGTCAAGGCTGATTGCCTCTTTTACCCGCATACCAGTAACTACAAGCAATCCAAACAAAGTTGAATAAGTGGAAGCCCGTAGCCCATTCGGCGAAAAAAGACTTTGAGCTGCCTTGATAAGACGTCTTATTTCATCATCGTTATAGATATATGGTGGTTTCCGATGGTAGCAGGCTGGCAGTAGTTTCTGTGGTGGAATCTCAGTACGTGGATCCACTGCACTCCGGTACTTGGCAAAGCGCCGTATCACACCCAGCCGGATTGCCTGCCATACCGGTTGAGAATTTTTCGGTTGTGTAGCCCATCGCAACGCTAACTCCGTCGTGATGAATGAGGCGCTTTCCTGCTCTGCGAAAAGCATGAAGTTGTGAAGTAAATTGCCAGGTTGGTAAAGCTTAAAGCCGAGCTTACGACGAACGGCGAGATACTCTTCGACTGCTGTTTGTAAATCATTCATGGTTCAATCCTCCTGGCCAAGGCTGTGCAAGATTTCGCAACGCCACCAAATTTACCTTGGCATAAATTTCAGTGGTATGAGGCTGCTGATGCCTTAAGATTTCACCAATTTCGTTTAGAGAGGCCCCTTGATTAACCATCTGTGTGGCCAGTGAATGGCGTAGCAGATGGGCACCTTTATACGTTCGCTGAAGTCCCGTGCGTGCGAAAGCCCGTCTGACAATATCGCCTATAGCTGTAGAGCTTGAAAATCCTTTATGGGGTGCCAGCTGGCGGATAAAAACTCTTCTGGATGAGCAGTGGGGCCGTCCATGGTATAGGTAGGTGGCCAGAGCTTCACCCACATCTTGCAAAAGCGGCAAATGGTCCTGTCGGGCGCTCTTTCCACGAATAATTAGTTTCCCTGCTTCCCAATCAATATCTTCTAACACCATATGAACCACTTCCCCGGCACGCAAACCGAGCCGGGCCAATAAGAGCAGAACCGCGTAATCTCGCTGCCCTATGGGGCTACGTTTGTCGCAGCTCTTCAAAAGGCGCTCTACCTCCTCCGGCTTAAGAAATTTGGGTAATTCTGATAAGTCCCAATTGGCCACTGTAGGAACACACATAGACAGGTTTGTGGCTGTTTGTCCTTGCTGGTAGATAAAACGGAGAAAGCTACGCAATGCCGTCACCATCAATTGGGCGCGACGCGGACTACCTGTATGAGCATGGCGAAGAATGAACCGTGTGATATCCTCTGATACCAGTTCTTCCAGCAAGATTACATTGGCGTCAAAGCGCACGGTTAGAAAACGCCGTATTATAGGAAGGTAATTGTCCACCGTTGTTTGTGTGAGGCCACGCTCCTGAGCAAGGTATCGTCCAAAGCTTTTCTCGATACGATCAAGCGCGCTATCGCTAACAACCGGCGCACAAATGCGAATAACACCATCGTTACGCAATTGCCTGAGCAAAGCTCGAAAGGTTGCTTGCTCATAGCGGTTGGGGGCATGGTGGATAGCACGAATTTTGAGGTATTCATTGATTCGCTCCTCGTCTAAGTCATTGACTTTAAATTGTTTTCTTTCAAGCCACCGGCTTAAATCAGCCACTAGTCGTATTTTTTCCTGTACCGTTTTAGTTGCGTATCCTTGATCTAATAGCTGCCTTGCGAACCTGTCTATATGGTCACTTAATGGGCCTGCATACAAACGTTCCAACACTTCTGGTGATGGGAAAAAATGATGGGTCATGTCTGTCTCCTCCTTATTTTGTTTTATGAGTTTTGGTTTAAATTGGAGAAGACAGAAAATTATGCCAAGCAGTCAAGTATTTATTTTTCAAACATCTATAATCATACCAAAAGGTTAAATTGATAGTTTATAAGCCACTCGGCATAATCCGGAACTCGGCATTATGCCTG
>CAZBOB010000272.1:0-3379 GCA_964492995.1 uncultured Desulfobacteraceae bacterium
TCTTCAATCATGTCCCGAATTGAGGTTCCACCAAGACTATGTTTGTCACGAAATTTTCTAAGTTCAACAATGACTGATCGGGTATCCACTTTTTTTACAGAATCAGGGGGTTGTAATACGGCTACAGGAATACCATGTTTTGTAATGGTTATACGCTCACCCTTAAGCACGCGTTCCAGCAATTTAGGCAGATGGGTTTTGGCTTCATAGGCACCTACGGTTTCCATGGCATACCTCCTTAGACCGGTTTAAGACTAGTCTAATATGGATTGATTAAATTGTCAACGGCCATATTAAGATCAAAACCATTAGTTTTTTCGCTTGTTCGATGATGCAGCTTTATATTCTCTATGGGCAGATCAGTCTGATTGTTGGAAAATACGTTCGGTACCTGGTTACATCTCGTGTAATTAAATCCAGATCAAGTACGGCTGCTTGTGCCCCAATATAGAAATCGGGCAAAGGAGATCTCTTGATTCCTTTGCCCGCTCTATACTTGAGATAAGCTTTCCCCGCCAGAAAAAGCGCTTCTTTTGGAATTTCCAACATCTGGAATCCGCCTTTATGGAGAGCTGACTCCAATTCCTCTATCTTTTCAAAACCAACAGAGACTTCAGTGTAGACTATTGGGTTAATATAGAGCGTTGTGTAAGCGCTATAATTTGCCAATGCAGATTCAGACCAATCAGCCCAATTAGGATCATCAAGGAAAATGTCTAAAATAACATTTGAGTCAACGAGAAGGCCCTTCATCAATCTGCCCTCGTTAAGGCCATGATCTCATCTGTTGTCATTTTGACGGTTGCAACGCCACGTAATTTTGCAAATTTGCGGGTCACAGCTTTTTTCTTTTTTTGTTTCACTAAAAATACGCGGCCTTCTTCCTCGACAAAATCAACTTCTGTTGCTGGGGTTATCCCCAATTTTTCGCGAATGTGCTGGGGAATTGTAACTTGACCTTTTGTGGTTACTCTCATAGTTTGACCTCCAATAATAAGTATTACCGGTAATAGTAATACATTATACAGGCAAGGTCAATATCAATTTATAGCATCGAACGGCGGGCATCAGCGGGTGCGCGGTTTTTTGCGCTCCGCTGAATGCCCTGGTTCGGAGCCTTCCTTATCATATTCTGCCGGAAGAATAGGCATAAGTTGCTCTTCCATTGTAAGATCATAGGCGCAAGCTATTCGTGCTATGTGAAGGCCACATATCGCTCTCAGTTCGCCAAGAGCCTGCCATATAAGCCCTTTTCCATTCGCCAGTGGTGCCTACGTTTGGGATCATCTTGAGTCTCTGTTAAAAATTTGCGGCAACTTGCTGTAAAGGGGAACCACTTTATGAGGATTTAAAGGAAAAGGTCCGTGCCTCATCAACCGCTCATGCCGATGAAACTTATTGGAGGGAAGATGGTATCGGGCATTATGTCTGGTATGCTGGTAATGATGACCTGGCACTGTTCCATATTGATCGCCATCGTTCGTCAAAAGTGGCTCAATCCATTCTGGGAAATAACTTCAACGGTGTTTTGAATACTGATGGATATGCGGCGTATAATGCTGTGAATGCAAAAGACCGGCAATCATGCCTGGCACACTTAATTCGTAAATCAAAAGAGATAAAACAGGAAATCTTACTTAGAAAACCTCAATTTCAGGATAAACAATCGATTCGGTTTTGCAGCTACGTTTCAACCCTGTTTAAAAAGGCTTGCGAAATTGGACAGAAACTCAACAGCGGTGACATCAAACAAAATCGCGCAGGTGTATTCGAAAGTCGCCTTTATTCTGTTTTAAACTCAATATGCTTAACAAAGCTGGCCGATGATAAAGCCGAAACCTTAAGACAAAGACTGCTCGATCCCAAGAAAGAATACAACCGGTTATTTACTTTTTTAAAATATCCCGATGTTCAACCAACCAATAATCAGGCAGAACAGTCCCTCAGAAACATGGTTATTTTTAGAAAAATCTGCTTTGGAACTCGCTCCGGTGAAGGTTCTTATTCTCACAGTGTTCTGCCCAGCCTTTTGTTAACCGCCAAACGCCAAGGAAACCATCCCCTCGCATTTTTCGAATCTTTGTTCACTTCAGATACTGCTACTGCTCAAGCCGAACTGTATAATGACTCGTCTTAATAATATCTCCTCTGATCCATACAATTTAAATACCAACCTTGAAAAGGACTAAACTGTTACGTGAACGGGCAGATTCATCTATGGGACTAAGAAATCTTATCATAATCATGCTGCATATAACCACAAATAAAGATTTTGTTGAAACAATAACTTGATGATATTATGCTTAAAATTGTTTTAATTCACTATTCAAGCTTTGACAGCATTCCTTCAGTCTTCATAAAATTCTGTCAAAGAATGAAGACCTGACACCCTTGTCTTTTTTCACAGTCCTTTAATTAGCTTGTAATACTCCTTGAGAGTACGAATGGATTCCATCGTGGTTTGGAACAAAATCCAACTAAGAACAAGGATTCCTATTGTGAGTCCGATCTTCCATGCCCGCGTCGTTTGTGGACGCCACCAAATCAGGGGCAACACCAGAGGCCCCACACAGCAGACTGCGATGATAATAAAGGATTTTCGGAAATACCATTGAATCTTTTCCTCTGCAAAGCGTGGGTGGCGGGAGGCATCCAGAAACTCACCGCAGTGTTTACACTTTATAGCGTCGTCTTGAATTTCTTCAGCGCACAAGGGACACTTTTTCATTATCATCTCTCTTGGTAGAACACTCGGCATAAGGCGCGGCGGCTTTTTACTGTCCGCCCTTAATACCGTTGTGTACGCCCGGCATGGGCGTGAACTAATGGGGTGACCCGCCTTCGCTAAGGTTATGGCGTGGCAGGAAGTCCCCTGTATGTGAACCCAGTTAATAAGTCTATGATTCGTTAGCATAAATACTAGCCGAAGGCAAGGGCGTTTCCGTGAGGGAAGGTCTGGAGGGCTGGAGCGAAGCGTAAGGCGAGCCGCAAGCGAGACTGACCAAAAGGAGCGGCAACCTGGAGTGCAAATCCATGAGCCGACGGACAGAAACGGCATATAAGGCCCAGTTTCCGGGTACGTCAGCACAACATGACGAAGCCCCGGGTTCGAGAGATAGGGTAAATGCTGCGGTTGTGTGGAGAAAGATCACGTTTTTATCCGGGGAGATCTGTTCGGCATGCGGTTCTTTGATGTTTCATTTTACAATCCGGTGAAATTGCTGGCAGGGGCGACCGGTTAATCAAGTCCCGGCGATATTGTGAGAGCATCCCATATGATATGATGCAAGGCACCCGGCGCATCTATTCTGGCTTGACGTGGCATGTGACTTTATTACCAAAAACAAATGAAAAAAGAAACGCCTAACTTCAACCCCGT
>CAZBOB010000273.1:0-3373 GCA_964492995.1 uncultured Desulfobacteraceae bacterium
TTAAATACTGTTCCCATTCCATGGGAAGCAGCTGCTTTTTGGCGTTGTTGCATTCCTTGCAGGCGGCAACAACGTTTCCTTTTGTGCTTTGACCGCCGCGGGAGATCGGAACTATATGATCCATGGTAAGTTCTTTGGGCGGCGCAGGGCGCCCGCAGTAATGGCAGACCCCTTTGGCACAGCGACGTTTCCACCACTGGGAACTCCGAAGTTCCCTTGCCTTACGTCTCTCTCTCTTTATATCCTCTTCATCCAGATCTATTGCAAATGGTTTCATATTCAAGAATTTCGGGCCAATCTCAGACCGATACTGTCAATCCATTTCTCGATTTCCGCAATTAATATTTCATAAAATCTTTCGGACCCCCCCAGACCCCTCCGGCCGAAATAATAGTTTATTTCAAGAAAAAGCGGTGGTCTGCTTTTTCTCCGGGATGAAAAAAGCAGATCAAAGCCGGCCAGGTTGATCCCGGTCCGGGAACAAAAAGCCTTTACCCGTTTAACCGCCAACGCCTGCAAGTCCGGATCAGAATGGGCGTCGATAACCGCTCCTCTGGTAAGATTTGAGCAAAAACTCCGGGTGTTGCTTTGAACCCTCCAGTAAGAAATAACCGTTTGGCCGATCACGACAACTCTCAACGACCGGTTGTTTGAAGGAATATATTCCTGTATTATAAATCCGGTATGGCCGCTATCTTCATAGTCTCCGGCGGTTTGCAAAATATCCTGAAATTCCGAGGCGGATTGTATAAGATAAACCTGGTACCCTTCCCCTCCCCAGTCGAATTTGAATACAAACGGAAAATCAAAGGCCGGCTTTGCAGGAAAACCGCCATAGTGTCCGGCAAATGCGTCCACATTTAGATGGGTTTCAGTTCTTGGATGAGGTACATTTTCCCTCTGAAATAGTCGAACCTGGCCGATCTTACCCGGATATTTGAATCTTGAATCTAAATTAGGAAACACATGTCTGCAGTTGTTATGTGCCATTTCGTAAAGGGATCGATAGCATCCCTGTGGCAGGATTACGGCATGGGCGGCCTTAATTGCCGCAAGATCATCAGCGGACGGCTCCCGCCCGGCACAGAGTATATTTTTATCTGCTTCAAAGCAGGGGTGATAAGACAAAATCATCAGTAGCCGAATTTTCTGAGTGCTTTGGTATCTTTTCCCCAGTTTTTATGTACCCGGACAAAGATCTTGAGAAAGACCTTGGTCCCCACCATCCGTTCTATTTCTTTTCTTGCTTCCGTACCGATCATTTTCAGCTTGCTCCCGTTTTTTCCGATGACCATCCCTTTTTGTGACGTCCGCTCAACATGAATGGTTGCATGAATTTTTACAAGGGCGCCTTTTTTCTCTTCAGAAAATGAATCTATGCTTACGGCAGTGGAATAAGGTATCTCCTGACCGGTTAAACGGAAAACCTTTTCACGTATCATTTCAGCGGCAATAAAACGTTCCGGCAAATCGGTTACGGTGTCTTCGGGGAAAAGGGGCGGGCCTTTGGGCAGCAGCGCCTCCATGGCTTCAACAAGCTCTTCAATCTGGGCGCCAAGTATGGCGGAAATCGGAATTATGGCTTCAAATGAGTACGCCTTTGCCCATTTATCTATGATTGAAAGGAGCACAGGTTTTTTAACAAGATCGGTCTTGTTAAGGGCAAGAACTACCGGCTGTTTTATTTTTTTGAGTTTTTTTACCAGAAAATCTTCTGAATCCGGGTCCGGATTTGCCACATCAACCATAACAAGAACAATATCCACATTCCCAAGTGCAGAAAGAGCGGCTTCCACAATCCTGATGTTTAAGGGGCGTTTTGCTTTATGAATTCCTGGGGTGTCGATGAAAACAAGTTGTGAACAAGGTCTGTGCACAACACCGAGGATACGGTTCCGGGTGGTTTGCGGTTTTTTGGATGTAATGGAAATTTTTTCGCCCAGCATCTGGTTTAAAAGCGTGGATTTGCCCACGTTGGGTGCCCCCACAATGGCCACAAACCCGGATTTAAAATCAGCAAACTTATCCTTTATATCTGGCATGTTATATCTCTCAGCCAAAAGCTGCCTTAGTTAGTGCCCATCCATAAATCTATAATGGACACAAATTAAGTTTCCAATGCAGAAATTAGCAATTTTTCGCAAGGTCAAGGAAATCAAGGAATTACGCGGAGGCGTACAAGTGGTACGCCGCACAAGTAATTCCGAAGATTGACGCAGAGATTGCGGAAAAGGGCAATTTCTGGATGGAAACTAGTTAATAACCGATTAACATTTCAATAGCATCCCATACCGCATCTTTCCCCAAACGTGATTTGGCTGAAAACAGGATCAGGTCATCTTTATCCACACTCAGGGCTTTTGCTATGGTAACCCGTTGTTTCAACTGTTTTGTCTTTGAGAGCTTGTCCGCCTTTGTCAGTATTAGCATACTGGGAATGTTGTAATAATACAACCATTCTATAAAATTAAGTTCTTGTATCCCGGGGATGCGCCGAACATCCATGATAAGAACCACTCCTTTCAGCGTCTTTCGGGTTGAGAGGTATGTCTCAATCATGGGGCCCCATTTTCTTCTCACAGAATCCGGAACCTTTGCATATCCAAATCCCGGAAGATCTACAAAGGAAAACGTCTTGTTTATTAGAAAAAAGTTGATCAGCTGGGTACGTCCGGGGGTGGCGCTGGTTTTTACCAGGCGTTTACGGTTTACGAGGGTATTGATCAGAGAAGATTTACCCACATTGGAACGTCCGGTAAAAGCGATCTCCGGCAAAACCTCAGCAGGATAATGCTCCGGTTTGACAGCACTTTTAACAAATTCGGCCGATTTTATGATCATTTTCGGTTTTGTTTACGATTAATATAGGTTGAATCCCATTATTGTAACTTCTCAAGTACTTAGGAGCTTCGCCCCGCCTGCCATTGCAAGGCACGAGCGGGCTGGCCCAATTGGAATAGTGGAATAATGGAGTAATGGAATGATGGGTTTGAAGGAGTTTTTTACAATTAAAATGGTTTATTCCCGCCCTTACTCCCAATATTCCAGCATTCCAGCATTCCATTCTTCCATTCTAATTGTATAAACAGGTTACCATTAAAAAACATGTATTTTCAAGAATTTGTTGATTTACCAAGATGTTAGATTATGGAGCCGGGTCAATATCACCATTTAATAAATCAGAACTTATTGAGAAGTTACACTTTAACTACCGAAACCTCAATGAAAACAGCGTTATAACCATAAATTGGTTTTATCTTCCCCTGGGAAGAAGCCATGCCTTGAAGAAAGGGTTGACGAATCTTATTTCTTTTTCTCTTTTACCTAAAACCTGCAATTAAGCTTATATAATATATTTACAATTAATTGTAAC
>CAZBOB010000274.1:0-3369 GCA_964492995.1 uncultured Desulfobacteraceae bacterium
ATACAATGTTGGTAATAATGGTCTCTTTGATGGATTTGATCGTATCGACAAATGCAGGAAGCTTATCGAGATAGCTATCCATGTTGACTCCATTGAAATATGTTGGACGGTTATACAACAATAAACAATACACCAAAACATAAGAAAAGGTCAATATGAGATCTTTGAAAAACGTTCAATTTTGCCTGCCCAGTTAAATCCACATTTAATATTTAACCGGGGTTCAAGTCCAAGGACAATTCTTCAGGATAGCAGAATTGGACAGCTGTTAAGTTGCCCGTAAGGGCGAGGGGCATGGACGCCCCGAGTCAACGCGAAAATTTTAACCACAGGAATACATTGAGTATTTTGAGGATTAACCCACCAAAGTTCGGTGGCGGGTTAAAATTTGAGCCTGTTGACAAATCCCGCTCAGCGGGGACGCCAGAATTGGGCAAAAGGGGGCGTTTTGCAAAGGTCTCAATATGTCTTTGTACTATAATGCTGTTTTATCGCCTCGCATAATCCCGGTATGGTATAAGATTCGGCAATAATGTGAATATCAAATCCCAGATTACGTGCCGTATCGGCGGTTATGGGGCCGATGCTTGCGACCGTGACTCCCTGCATCAGGTTCTGGAGATCTTCGGGTGGGACAAGGGCATGAAAGTTTTTTACAGTCGATGAACTCGTAAAGGTTATCAGATCTATTGTTTTCTCTTTAAGGCGTTTGAGCATAAGATCCGCATTGTCCTGAACCGATCGGGTACAATATGCGGTGACTTCATCGACAATAGCTCCCATCCGGGTCAATTCTAAAGGAAGGATGGGCCTTGCCTCCTTTGCCCGGGGAAGCAGTATTTTTTTCCCTTTTATATCTTTACCGGCAAACGCCTTGATAATAGACTCAGCTCTGTAACTTTCAGGGACAATATCGCTTTGTAGCCCAAAATCAAAAAGTCTTTTTGCCGTTGCAGGACCGATAACGGCAGTATGTACGTTACGTAACGCGCGGACATCCTTGTTTTTTGCATAAAGCCGGTTAAAGAAAAAATTTACGCCGTTTACACTTGTAAATATCAGCCATTCATAGGTCGAAAGGTTTTCGATGGCCGTGTCCAGAGGCTTTAAATCATCTGGAGGAGCTACCGTAATGGTCGGGCATTCCAGGCACTCTGCCCCGAGATCGGAAAGGCGCTGAACCAGTTCGCTTGCCTGTTCCCGGGCCCGGGTCACCACGATACGTTGTCCCATCAGGGGACGGTTTTCAAACCATTTCAGCATTTCTCTTAATTTTACAACATGGCCGACAACAATAACGGCAGGGGGTTTGAAACCGGCATCTTTGGCACGCTCTGAAATCGTATTGAGTGTTCCCGTAACAGTGGTCTGCCTGGGCGTAGTTCCCCAGCGAATAAGCGCAACGGGTGTATCGGGGTCCATCCCATGGTGAATAAGCCGGTTTGTTATATACGGCAGATTTTTAACTCCCATCAGGAATACAAGGGTACCGATTCCTTTGGCAAGCGCTGCCCAGTTAATACTCGATTCTTCTTTTAAAGGATCTTCATGTCCGGTAACAAAGGCGAGAGTAGATGTGAATTTTCTGTGAGTCAGCGGGATTCCTGCATAAGCCGGGGCTGCTATGGCCGAAGTTACGCCGGGCACAATTTCAAAAGGGATTTCATTCTTATTCAGTATCTCTGCTTCTTCTCCACCACGGCCAAATATAAAGGGGTCGCCTCCCTTAAGCCGGGTAACCGTTAAACCTTTTTGAGCTTTTTCTGCTATCAGCGAATTGATTTCATCTTGGGAAAGCGTGTGATTTCCTCCTTTTTTCCCGACATAGAGGATTTCGGTATGTTTTTGGGCGTGCTTCAACAGTATCGGTGATGCAAGATAATCATATATTAACACATCGGCTTTCTTAATACATTCAAGCCCTTTTACAGTAATCAATCCGGGATCGCCGGGTCCTGCGCCGACAAGATAAACTTTACCTTTCATGATTTTCATTCTGCTCGGCTCTAAGATTTTCCATTATTGTTTTTGCCCCCATTTCAATCAGGCGATCAGCAAGTTTTACGCCTACAATTTCAGATGAATCTTTTTGACCTGAGAGGGTTTCCCTAATCACGGCAGTCCCGTCGACGGTTGCAACGAGACCGCAAAGTGTGAACCTGTTTTTTTCGATTTTTCCGTGGGCTGCAATCGGAACCTGGCAACCTCCTTCCAGGCGCTTTAAAAAAGCCCGCTCACCCATGACCACGGTCCTTGTTTCATGATGCTCAAGCAGAGTAATTATCGATTCGACTTCAGGATCATTTTCCCTGATTTCAATACATAGGGCGCCCTGACCCACTGCCGGCAGCATGACCTTTTCATCCAGATATTCGGTTATTCTGTATTCAAGACCCAGGCGCTTTACGCCGGCGGCCGCCAGAATTATGGCATCAAGATTTTCAGCGTCAAGCTTTTTAAGACGCGTGTCCAGATTTCCTCTTAAAGGTAATATAACCAGATCAGGCCGGGCATGGAGAAGCTGAGCGGTACGTCGGAGGCTGCTGGTACCGATTCGGGCGTTCGGCCCAAGCTGGGAAAGGAGCAGTCTTTTTCTTGAGATTAGAACATCTTGCGGGGTTTCGCGCTGAGGAATTGCTCCTATGCACAGACCTTTCGGTATTTCAGACGGCATATCCTTCATACTGTGTACAGCAAGGTCTATATGGCCGTTCAGCAGCGCCTCCTCTATCTCCTTTACAAAAAGCCCTTTGCCGCCAACCTTGGCAAGGGCGACATCAAGAATCTTGTCACCTTTAGTCTTTATGGGTTCAAGTTCAACAGAAAGCGAGGGATGCCCGGCCGTTAAGGCTGATTTAACCCAGTTCGCCTGCCAGAGAGCGAGTTTGCTGCCCCGGGTTCCGATTTTAATTATTTTTCCCATTATTGACCGCAGGTCGTACAACTGGTGGCGGTACACCCACTGCATGATGGTTGCGAGGCAACAGACTTGACGGTTTGGCCATGGCTTCCCTTACTGAAAAAGCTGCATGAAGAAATGAGTTTTTTAACTTTTTTGCTGTTGCATGAAGGGCACTCCGGTTTCTCATTTCCAAAAACCAGACATTCAAAATTTTTTTCGCACACATCACACTGATATTCATAAATAGGCATTATTCATTACTCCTTGTTCGGATTAAAAATTTTTTTTTCGCTTACCCACTGAAAATTTCACCGGGTACTGAAAATAATCATCAATAGTATTTAATCAATCCGGCATACCATTTCTGAACCTTGAACTCTGAACCCTGAACCCGTGAACGGTTAGTCAGTGCCCATCCATAAATGAGGATTTTTGTTCAAGATCAAGGCATGTGAAAAAAATAACCA
>CAZBOB010000275.1:0-3363 GCA_964492995.1 uncultured Desulfobacteraceae bacterium
AACCCTGTCGACGAAACTTCCGGCAAGACAATCCGGAATGAAGAAGTGGTGGTGCAGACCCGGTCGCTTCGGAAATTTTTCGGTGATTTCGAGGCGGTCAAAGGACTCACTTTCGAGGTGCGGCGCGGCGAGATTTTCGGTCTGCTCGGTCCGAACGGCGCCGGGAAAAGCACCACCTTCCGGATGTTGTGCGGACTTTTGGAGGTCAGCGCCGGCCAGATTAGCGTGGCCGGGCATAATTTACGGCATTCCCCGTCCAGGGCCCGCTCCCGTCTGGGATACATGGCCCAGCAGTTTTCCCTTTACGGCCAGCTCAGCGTACAGGAAAATCTGCGCTTTTTCGGGAAGGCCTATGGTCTTGGCGGGGATCGCCTGCGTCAGCGGATGGATTGGGCGTTTACGGAATTCGGACTCGGCAAATGGCGCGAAAAGGCCGCCGGCCGGCTTCCGGGCGGTTACAAACAGCGCCTGGCCATGGCGGCATCGCTGTTGCACGAGCCGGAAATTCTTTTCCTGGATGAGCCGACGTCAGGCGTGGATCCTTTGGCCCGCCGCGAGTTCTGGCTCAGGATCAACGGCTTTGCCGAACTGGGGGTGACCGTTGTGGTGACAACACATTTTATGGAAGAATCCGAATACTGCGACCGGATGTTGATCATGTCCCTGGGAGAAAGCCTCGCCATGGGCACGCCTTCTGAAATCCGGGCGCTGGCCCGTTCAAAAGAAAACCCGGAACCGACCATTGAAGATGCGTTTATCGCCCTTGCAGAGGGAACCATTGTACCTTCCGACGGACCGAATCGAATTGAAAACAGCAGAGGGAGAAAATGACGCCGCGCACCCTTTTCTTTATGCGCATGCGGGGGATTCTCCGCAAGGAAGTGCTCCAGATCCTGCGCGATCCCAGCAGCATTGCGCTGGCCATTGTTTTACCTTTGGTGCTTCTCTTTATTTTCGGATACGGGGTCACCCTGGATGCCGAAAACGTGCCCATCGCCGTCGTGCTCGACGACAACGGCCCGGCGGCCCGGGAGGTGTCGGCCAGATTCGATTTGTCACCGTATTTCAAAACCATTCATTTGACATCCATGGCCGAAGCAACGGAGTGGCTGAATCAAAGGCGTGTTGATGGTATTGTTCATCTGCAAGCCGATTTTTCGTCCAGTTTGTACCAACGGAACCAGGCGCCGGTTCAGCTGATTGTCAACGGCATCGATGCAAACCGGGCGCGTCTGATTCAGGGGTATGCGCGCGGGGTGCTTCAGACATGGACCGAGCTGCGTCAGGCCCGGGGCGAACCGGTGGCCGGCCCTGCCGTGAAAATATCCCAACGGATATGGTTCAACGAGGCCGCCGTCAGCCGGAACTTTCTGGTGCCGGGTCTCATTACCCTGATCATGACCCTGATCGGAATCCTCTTGACCGCATTGGTAGTGGCACGGGAATGGGAGCGCGGGACCATGGAGGCTATTCTGGTCACGCCGATTCGCAGGGTTGATCTTCTGCTGGGCAAGGTGCTTCCGTATTTTATTCTGGGCATGCTGGGCATGGGCCTGTCCGTGTGGGTCGGTGTCACGCTTTTTCATGTGCCGTTTCGCGGCTCCATCGTCGCCCTCTTTATTTTGAGTGCGCTTTTCATGCTGGCTTCGCTGGGTTTTGGGCTGTTGATATCCGCTGCCGTACGAGTCCAATTCGTGGCTGCACAGATTTCTATTGTGGCGGGATTTTTGCCTGCACTCTTTCTTTCGGGCCTTATTTTCGACCTGGAAAGCACTCCCCGCTTCATTCAAATCGTAAGCCACGTGGTTCCGGCGCGGTATTTCGTGGATATCAGCCACACCCTTTTCATGGCCGGCGACGTCTGGCCGGTGCTGCTGCCCAATGCTTTGGCCCTTTTCGGCATGGCTGTTTTATTTATCAGTCTGGCTTTTCGCAAAATTACCAAACGCCTGGAGGGTTAATGGATTTCGTACGCCGCATTATCGCATTGATGATTAAAGAATTCATCATGATCCTAAAGGACCCCAAAAGTCGCTTTGTCATTATCGGCCCACCGTTGTTCCAGTTTATCGTGTTCGGGTATGCCGCGACTTATGACCTCAAAAACGTGCGGTTCGCGGTATTGGACGAGTCTCGCACCTCTGAATCCCGGCAACTTCTATCCCGGTTCCAAGGGTCTGAAAATTTTGAGCTGACAAAGACTCTTTTGACCGAAAAAGAGATTGCCTTTATGATCAACCGTGAGAAAGCTCGTCTGGTCATTCACATCGGGCCTGAGTTCAGCCGCGATCTTCACAACGGCCGTCCGGCGACGCTCCAGGTGATCGTAGACGGCCGTAATTCCAATGTGGCCCTGATCGCCCTGGGGTATATTGGAAGCATTGTTGAACAGTACAACCAGGATCTTGTTAAAAAAGGAGTGGTCAGCATAGACGGTCCCGGCTTGGTGCTGGCGGATCGGGCATGGTTCAACGTCAACCTGCAAAGCAGATGGTTCATTGTATCGGCGTTAGGCGGCCTCATCAGCATGGTAGTGGTCATGATTCTGACCAGCCTTTCGGTGGCGCGGGAGCGCGAGTTCGGCACATTCGACCAGCTTTTGGTCGCTCCGTTCAACCCCGGAGAAATTCTCATCGGCAAATCCCTGCCCGGTATGTTCTTCGGCATCATGGATGCACTGTTGTTTGCGGCTGGTGCGGTTTACTGGTTCGGTGTGCCGTTTCGCGGAACCGTTCCGACCCTTGTCCTGGCCCTGGGGTGTTTCATCATCACTATAGTGGGTGTCGGACTGCTGGTGTCGTCCCTGTCCATGACCATGCAGCAGGCCCTCCTCGGATCCTTTGTCTTCATGATGCCGTCGGTTATCCTTTCCGGTTTCGCCACTCCCATCGAAAATATGCCCCACTGGCTCCAGATCGGAACCTTACTTAATCCTTTGCGCCACATTATCACCGCTCTGCGCAATATATTCCTGGAAGGCGCCGGGGTAAGCATGATTTGGCCCCAGCTTTGGCCGCTCATACTGATGGCCGGTTTTACACTGCCGTTGGCGGGCTGGATGTTCCGGCACCGGTCGCAGTGAGGGCCAACTCCGTGATTATGACGGGATGTAAGACCATAATTGTGCTAAGCATATTGTAGCATCGGGAATACGGGCAAGTTGAGAATCACTCGAAGGAAGTATCACAGATAAGATGTCGATAGACGCGGATAATTTGACAAAGGTCAAAATTAGGATTTATTGACCTGACACCAGATAAATAAGATATCTGTATATCAATTGTTGTTTTGAATAATGCCGATACTGGCAAGTTATGTTGTCAGTTTAATTATGTTGTGAGAATTTAATTCCGTTATTTTATT
>CAZBOB010000276.1:0-3355 GCA_964492995.1 uncultured Desulfobacteraceae bacterium
TGAGATTGAGCAAAATAATTGATGGAAAAACATAGTTTTTTCTGCAAGGTAAGAGAGGGATAGAGATGGAGTCCCCTCGAATACCTTGCGAGTTTCCCGGGGACTCCTGCCTTTGTAAATACCTTTAGCAAAGACAGGAGTCATGATATCAAAACTGCTTTCCGATGCCAATCTTTTTTATCTGCTTTACCTGATTGATTTAGATCTTGCCGAACAGTGCCGCAAACTCAGATGCCCCCATTGCGGTTCAGTCCTGCATTTTGCCAGGTACACCCGAAAACCGCGGGGCGGCCCGAATACCCTTCCCGACGAATATATGATACGCCACGGCCTTTGCTGTTCTGCCGAAGATTGTCGCCGTAGAACCTTGCCGACTTCCTGTCTTTTTATGGGCCGCCGGGTCTACTGGAGCTGTGTGATTGTTGTTGTAATGGCGCTTCACCAGCAGCGGCCGAAAGGGGCAAGCATATATAGACTGCAGCGGATGTTTGATATTGATCACAAAACCATATGCCGGTGGATAGCCTATTTTCGTCAGGTGTTTCCATCATCTGCCCAGTGGAAATCCTTGCGGGGCCTGGTGAATCCGAAGTTGGACGACAAACGACTTCCGGGCAGTTTATTGGCTGTTTTTTTGAAACAGGTCCCGGATCTGCAACAAGGCCTGATTGTATGTCTGAAATTTTTGGCGAATTCAACTTGTTCACGGTTTTTGAAGCCGAAAACAGTTCCCGCAAAAGATGGGGACTTTTTTCTGTAGCCCCATGCTGATAACAGGCGGTTCCAGGTAGACATCAAAGAAAGGAGCCGCCAAAATGAACAAAAAAGATGATCGCGGGTTAAAAGATTGGGCGTATTTTCGATTTTCG
The DNA here is from genome assembly GCA_964492995.1 of uncultured Desulfobacteraceae bacterium. GTDB lineage: Bacteria > Desulfobacterota > Desulfobacteria > Desulfobacterales > UBA11574 > S5133MH16. Next base: position 870 of record CAZBOB010000276.1, read on the forward strand.
GTAATCGGCGGGCTATTGGCTCGCCCACCGGACAAAGGACAACTCAAAGAACAGGTTGAAAAACTGGCAGCCAAGCGTTGGTGCCATCCCATCACCGGCAAGTGGACCTATTTTGGCGTATCGACCATCGAGCGGTGGTACTACAAAGCGCTAAACAGTGACGATCCGGTCGGTGCCCTGGGACGCAAGCTGCGTAGTGATGCCGGAACATCGACGGTAATGACCGGGCCGTTGATAGACATGCTGGCCGAACAATATGGCCTTTTTCCTCACTTCAGCTACCAGCTTCATGCCGACAACCTGGAAGCCTTAACCAAAGAGCAGCCGCAACTGGGAAAAGCCCCTTCCTATGCCACGGTGCGCCGGGCAATGAAAGCCCGTGGTTGGTATCGGCGCAAAGCCGCACATGCCAACCAAACCCAAGGCAGGCGAAAAGCAAACCAACGTTTGGAGCAGCGTGAAGTTCGCAGTTTTGAAGCATCCCATTGCCATGGTCTGTGGCATCTGGATTTTCATCAGGCCCACAGGCGGACAGTGGATAGCGCCGGCAGATGGCACACACCAGTAGTACTGTGCGTTATGGATGATTTTAGCCGTCTTTGCTGTCACATCCAGTGGTATTTGAATGAGACCGCTGAAAACCTGTTCCACGGGTTAAAACAGGCCTTTTTGAAACGCGGGCTTCCCCGGGCATTAATGACTGACAATGGCGCCGCCATGATCGCCCACGAGACTGAAAACGGTTTGAAAAACCTTTCGATTCAACACGATCTCACCTTACCCTACAGCGCCTATCAAAACGGCAAGCAGGAAAATTTCTGGGCGCAGTTGGAAGGGCGACTGATGAAAATGGTCACCCATGTGGATCCGCTAACCCTGGATTTTTTAAATCATGCGACCCTGGCCTGGGCGGAGATGGAATACAACCGATCAGTTCACCGGGAAATCCGCACGACTCCGCTAAATCGCCTGCTTGAAAGCCCCGATGTGGGGCGGCCCTGCTGTGACACGGAAAAGTTGCAGTTTTGCTTTACCATACAGCAGCGCCGGTCACAGAGAAAAAGTGACGGTACGGTCCAAATCGCCGGAGTTCGCTTCGAGGTGCCTTCGCGTTTTGGACATATACAGCATCTATGGGTGCGGTATCAAAGCTGGGATCTGTCCCATGCTTTTTTGGTGGATAGAAACACTGGCAATTTGTTGGCCAAGATATATCCCCAGGACAAATACAAAAATGCAGACGGCCTCCGAAAGCCTCGAAATCTGCCTGCGCCATTGCCGGTAAATAAAGATATAGATAATCCCATTCCGCCGCTTTTGCGAAAGATCCTCTCTGACTATGCTGCAAGCGGATTACCGCCGGCCTATCTTCCTAAAAATGATGAAAAGGACACCAACGATGAACAATAAAACACTTCTTACCCTCTACGGGCTCAAATACAATCCGTTTTTACCCGATATCCCGGTTGAAGCACTTTGGGTTACCCCGGAAATGGACAGTTTTGCCTTTCGTATGGAAAATCTTGTCAAAACCGGAGGCTTTGCACTGATTTGTGCAGAACCGGGACTTGGCAAATCAAAAATCCTCCAGATATTGGATCATCGCCTGGAAAGCCTCGGCGATGTTAAGGTTGGCGTCATGCAAAGACCCCAAAGCTCTGTGGCCGACTTTTACCGTGAAATGGGTGACCTGTTCGGGGTCAACCTGTCACCGGCCAATCGCTACGGCGGCTTTAAAGCGCTCAGACAACGCTGGCGGGATCATGTGAAAAACACCCTTTACAAACCCGTGTTGCTCATTGATGAAGCCCAGGAAGTGCTCAGCGTCTGCCTCAATGAAATCCGACTGCTGCAAAGCGATCACTTTGACTCCAAATCCCTTCTCACTTCCGTGCTGTGCGGTGACATGAGACTGCCCCAGCGGTTTAGAACGCCCCAGCTCACCTCTCTGGGTACCCGCATGAGACTGCGGCTCAATATTCAGCCGTATCCCCCCAAAATCCTGCTCGAGTTGCTCGAACACAACCTTAAACACGCTGGGGCTGAACACTTGCTGACCCAAACACTGAAACAAACCCTGGCTGATCACGCAGCAGGAAACTTGAGAGTGCTAAACACCATGGCCGCCGATTTGCTGGCCGCTGCGGCTGAAAAACAGCTGCCACAACTGGATGAAAAACTCTTCTTTGAGGTGTTCTCGCCATACCGGGCGAGTGCTAAAAAAAGAAAAAATTGAGAAAGGAAATGCTCATGGATCAAAAAGAACAAATCCAACTGGCTTTTGAAATCTGCGATAGAATATCACGATTGGAAAGTGCCCTGTGGGACCAATACTGCAATGAGTTCATGGACATTATCATGAACTATGAAGATGATAAATCTTGTCTAAACGATGACCAAATCGATGACGACTTCTAATTGTACCTTTTAAGATAAACTCATAACCGGAGCTGATCTCCGTCCGGTCAGCTCCAATCCCTTTCAAC
>CAZBOB010000277.1:0-3304 GCA_964492995.1 uncultured Desulfobacteraceae bacterium
TGTCCATTGGTTTATTGGTTTCGATGGGTAAAACCGTTGAAGGGTTCTGGGTTCAAAGGTTCCCCGGTTAAATTCGCTCCGCCTTTGTTAAATACGCCTTGCTGTGATTAGCATCAATTTAACCTGGCAGGCTCCTTTTCTACGAAAAATTTAACGGGGCAGGCAGAGTTCAGGGTTCATAGGTTAAAAGTCAAAGGTTAAAAGTTAAAGGTTTGAGGCATATCGCCTTCGGCGGTATCAGGTTTGAGAATCGCTTCCCTCGTCCCTCGTCCTTCGTCCCTCTTCCCTCTACTCTCTTCCCTCTTTCCTGTTTCCTCATCCCTCTTTCCCTTGTTCTTCTTAAACCGACGAAGGGACAGCTCCGCCTTTTGACTTACAAAAGCGTTTTCTCTAAAACTATTTGTTATTATTAGTTATTTAATTAATTTTTTGTGTGCCACAATATCATTATTGATTTAGGATCACGTGGGGAACTCACCATTCCCCCATAACCGTGGCCAAATATTCCGACAGCTTGTGTTTTGTATTGTGAATGTTTAGCTTCCTCCGGATGTTTTTCCGGTGGGCTTTGACGGTTTCCAAAGAAATGTACATCAACTTCGCAATCTTTTTGCTGGTCATTTTATTTTTCACCATAGCGGCTATTTTCATTTCCGTTTCCGTAAGCACGCTGATGGTTTTAAGATGCAACTCGCTTTTTGTCGTGATACCGTTTAAATATTCAGCCATTGAATTGATTTCCGGCCAGAATCTCTGAGCCCTCTTTTCGGTCAGAAGTTCTTTGATGATCGGCATAACCTTTGAAGTAATGGTGGTGTTCACCTTTTCTTCCAGCTCGACTTTTTTGCTGTCTATATTTTTTGCTAGAACCGACATGGCCTGATGGGTTTGAACCAGCTCCCTGTTCAGGCTTTCCCATTCAGACCGATTCTTCACGAGTTCCTCTTTGAGCATGTGAAGGCTTTTATTCATCTCATGTTCAAGATGCTTTTCTTTTCGGATATCCCTTAAAACCGCAAAGGAGAATCCATTTTTTCCCCCCTGGCTTACGATTACTGTCACCTCGACCGGGATGACCTCTCCGTTTTTCGAAACAATACGGGTTTCATAACAACCGGGCAGATCCACGCCTTTTCGCCGCTTTTCAAACCGGTCTTGAATTTTGTCGAGTTCTTCGGGGTGAACCAGATCTTTAAATCCCAAATTCATCAGTTCACCGAAGTCGTATCCGGTCATCTCGCAGGCACTGCGGTTCACATAACAATGAACGACACCATCGCCATGTAAGGCCAGCATGGCATCATTGGCATTATCAAATATTTCTTTAAAGGTATGGAGACCGGGTTATAAAAAAAGCGCATCCATATTTTCGGCAGTTGGATTTTTTTTCTTTTTGGGATGTGCCATTTTTTATTTTTCGAGGGTAGAATTATATAATTTTTCCAAGTGTCTTAAATAAGTTAGCCGCATGGATACGTCAAGGAGGGTTCTTGGGGGTATATAGTGGGTAATTGATCTACCCCCCTGTGTTGCAAGATCGAGGTTCAGCGTTGAAAAATTCTGGGTTCCCCGGTTACATGCGTTTCACCCCGATAGAATAACAGTAAAAACTTGATTTCATCCTAGTTAAATAAAAGCCAAAAAGATTTAACCCCGATGAAACAAGTGAAAAGGTTTCACCCCGATGGAATAACAACCAAAACCTGATTCCATTGGGCAGGTTGGGCAGGCGGGATAAATTGGGCAGGCGGGATAAATTGAGTTCGTTTGGAACGTTGATGAAAGCAAGGAGCAGAGAGACTAGAGCGTAGGGCAGAGAGGGCGTTTTGCAAAAGTCTCAAATTTAGATCGTTGAATTGCTACCAATACGTTGCTTGACAAATGGACGAAGAAGGGTATCCACATCCTTTGCATAAGCATAAGCTTTCACTGCTTCTGCTTCTCCAGATTGTCCGGAAGGCAATATGCCAAAATCGGCGGGATAGCGACTATCAATATATACATCATTTAAAAACATTAACGCTTCACTATCAATTTCGAGTCTACCACCATATAAATCTTCACATATTTTGTTCAAACGAATCAAATTGTGAGTTCTTGGGATTTCTTTATTGTAAGTAGCTATAAAAGATTTAAACAATTTCTCAGCGACCTGTTGAGAGTGAAAGCAGACCATGTTGTATATTTTTTCTTTTAAAAGACTTGTGCACTTTGGAGGTCATCATAGGCATACTGAAGCCATAATTCAGGAAGTTTTATGGTCATAGATTTTTATTCCTTGCTTGATAACCGAATATATAAACGAGGAGGTTTCCTTTGAGAGCATTTCAAATTCATCCGGCGTATATACAAGAAGATCTAATCCGATTTTGCGATCATATTCCGACAACATTCTCCTTAATTTCAACCGTCTTTCCAATGGCCGTTCATAAGAAGGAGCAATTATAAGCAAATCTATATCGCTTTGTTCATCAGAGGACTCAGTAGCATATGATCCGAAAAGATAAATCTTTTCCGGATTGATTTTTCTTATAATTGAAATAATATTATCAAGGTCTTTGTCGTTTTTTTCCATAAATTTAACATATCATAGCCATAATAAAAATGCAATGTCATGATTAATTGGACCGGAAAAGAGGCACGGGGTTGAAATGGCGCGTTTCGTTTTTGATTTTTGAACCCCGGTTAAATTCGCTTCGCTCGTCTTCTGCGAAGAATTGAACAGGGCAGGCCCGGTTAAATACGGAAAAGGTTCTGGGTTCATAGGTTAAAAGTTAAAGGTTTGAGGATCGCTTCGCTACAGGTTTGAGGCAAAAATCCTGCCTCCAACCTCTAACCTCAAACAGCCGAGAAGGCTTTCCCTACAACCTATAACCGCAAAGCGCTTGTTCTCTGCCCTATAAATAATATTGACAAGGTGCGTTACTTGTGTTACATTTTTGTCAAATTGAAGGAGGAAAACAAAATGCCTGCTAAAAACCCACGAATTAACGTTGTCCTTGATCCGCCGTTATATAAAAATGTGCAATTTCTGGCTGAAAAGGATGGGGTGTCTTTGTCCACCAAAGTAAGAGACCTTTTAAAAGATGCCTTAGAAATTCAAGAAGACATTTATCTGGCCGCTATTGCTGAAGAAAGAGAAAGGACCTTGGACATAACGGATACTCTTACGCATGAAGAGGCATGGTCATAATGTGAGACCTTTGCAAAACGCCCCTTTTTGCTCAATTTCTGCGTCAGACTCAAATTTTAATCCTCGAAATACTCAATGTATTCCTGCCTGCCCCGTAGGTCCGGCAGATCG
>CAZBOB010000278.1:0-3295 GCA_964492995.1 uncultured Desulfobacteraceae bacterium
GACGTAGGCGTGAATGCGAACTTCTTAAATTGGATTAAGTAACGTTGTAGGGTTATCCGGCTGGACTGCAGAGGATATTAAATCCCAGGCTGCCGGTACAGGATTCCTTGGCGGAATGATTTCAGTCAAAAGGACGTATCGTAAAAATCAGAGCTCTATTACGGTAGAAATAATTGTTGATTCCCCTGGCATTCAATCCATGATTATGGTTCTATCTAACCCGGTTTACGCTTCAGCGGATGGAGGTAAGTTAACAAAAATAAAAAAGCAAAAAGCTATTATAAAATACCGAGAATCAGGAAAAAATGGAGAAATAAATATTGTTGTAGCAAAGAAATACCTAGTAAATATTGAAGGACGAAATGTCAGTGAAAATGATTTGGTCGATTATGCTTCGGCCATCGATTACCATAAACTAAAAAAGTTTTAAAACTCTCAAATAGTTGTTTCATAGACATTTCATATCGTTAGAGGAAAGTCACTATTTTTTTCTGCACGTTACAAAGGTGAAGTTGCTTTATCGGCCAAGGTAGCGCCAAAAATGGCGCTACCGATCAATTAATGTTTGTCACTGTTCTTGAATTTTTATTTCAACACGAAGGTAATAATAACAGTGCTCTTATTTCCTCCTTTTGAAGCCGGGAAGTGCAGCTTTTTGAGTTCTTGAAGCATGCAGCGTTTAAACTCGTTCTTTTTCTTTATGCCGTTATCCAGATGAACTTTGGTGACGCCACCGGAAGGATCTATAACCATTTTGAACACAACCTCTCCTTTTAAGTCAGGTTGTTTTTCCAACGCCTGCCGAAAACAGATGTTGAATGAGCGGATATGTTTTTTCAAAACTTCCCGGATGGATTTTTCCGGCAAATCTCCGGTTACGATAACTTCTCCCAGTTCAATGGTATTTTTATCATGGCCAGAGGCGTCAATTTCCGGTTCACCTGCCAAACGGTCCTCTTTTTTGTATTCAAGGCTTTCTTCCATGACCGTGCCTTTCAATCCAAATACAGAAGGAGCGGCTGCAAAGGAAGATGTGGATTTTCTGACCAAAGAGCGATTTCCTGCCACCGCATAGTCAGAAACGCCCTGGGGGAGTGGAAGCGGCTGTTTGACGGTTACCGCCTGTCCATCCCGGAGGCGAATCTGAGTGTCCACGGCAATAAATGAGGTGTAGGCGGTCAACAGGTTATAGGAGAGTCCCAGGCGGGTTACCTCTTTGATCCGATCATCCTGTTTTTTGAGTCTATTGTAGTCGGATAAAAGGGCGATCCGGTGCCGTGCCCACAGATACCGCAGGGCCGAGTTTGTCTGCAAAGGCGTTATTCCGGAAACATCCACTTTTTTCGAGAAGGCGTGTTCTCCGGTGTAACCCTGTAAAGAGATACTGCCCCGGGGACTGCCGCGCCATTTGCCGAACACAATCACGGGCCGGTCGGCCAGTACGTCGGGAATACCGGGAGGTTCCACATCGTAAACCTCAAAGCGGCCGAAGTCGAGCTTGATTCCCGTTAACATCGGAGACTCAATGAGCTTTCTGAATTTGTTCGCTTTTTCGGACGCTTGTTCGGGTTTTGTAATTACAAAGGGCTCTCCCATTCCCACCCTTGCCATACCTTCAATCAAATGGCGATTGACGCTGGATCCGATTCCGAAGGTAAACATGTTTGCCCGGCCCAGATTGTTCCGGATCAGGTCAAAGGCTTGTTCTTCAACCGAGACATACCCATCGGTGGCAATGACAATGCTTCGAGAAAATCCTTCGGTTTTGGGCAGGGAAAGCGCTCTTTTTAGTGCCGGTAACAGCCTTGTTCCGCCGCCACCGCGTTGTCGTTCAATGGTGTTTATGGCCCGCGTGATGTTTTGCGGATTTGCCGGCAAAGAGTGTTCAGACATCAGTTGGGAGCCACCGGCAAACAGCAGCACATTGAATTTATCTGTGGGACGCAGGTTGCCGATTAAGTCTTTAAGGAGCTTTTTGGATATATTCAGCGGGAAACCATGCATGGACCCTGATACATCAACGATGAATATATACTCTCGGGGTGGAATCTGCTTTTTGACGACCCTTTTGGGAGGCTGCATCATAAGCAGGAAAAAGTTTTCATTCTTTCCCTCAAAAAGAAGGAGCCCGGTTTCAATCTTGCCGCCGGCGAGTCGATATTTCAAAGTGAAATCCCGGTTGCCGCCGTGTTTTTCGGATGGGTCGAGAGTTACGGTGGCAAAATCAGGTCCCTTGTAATTGATGCCGGTCTTATGCGAATCGCAGGCGATGTCTTGAATGGGCAGGCCTGCTGAAATATCCACGGCAATATTAAACGTATAGGTTGGGGGTTCTCCCTGGTGAAGATACGGATTTGCCGTCCATGTATCGGACGAACCCCCTTCATCAGCCTGCCGGTCCACGTAGCGGGGCCCGACAACCGTGGGATAGACAAAGTCGTAAACCGTATCCGTGGGAATTAGCAGTTCGGTATATTCGAGTTCCACTGTGATGACGTCAGAAGGCAAAATGTTGGCTACATTCATCTGAAAAACATTGGGTCTGTGCTGTTCTAAAAGAGATGCACTCTTTCCCGCCCGTTTTGCCTGATTGTATTCCTGCCGTGCCTGTTCACGCTCGCGTATTTTTGCCGTGATGGTTCGTTCTCCGATGGTCATTTTCATTCCGTAAACCGCAGCCCTTGTGGATGCCGGAAACACGTAGATGGCTTCCAACGGCTTGTTGCCCTCATTTTTATAGACCTGTGTTACCTTGACGTCGGCAATGACCCCTGAAATATTCACTTGAGCTTGTGTGGATTTCAGGGGAAGTCGATCAACCTCGGGATCATGGCTCATTACCAGAAAATACGGGGATAATGTTTGGTCTGCATCCTTTTCCGGCTGGGCATATGAAATATTTGCCGCGGTTATGATTACCGCCGGAATCAGTGTTACAAAAATTATTTTCTTGTGTGTCATTGATATTACCTCCTTGTTTGTAGTTCAAGTTTCAAAGGTTCAGAGTTCAAAGGTTCAAGGTTTCAGGTGTCAGTGTTCCGGTATCGAATAAACTGAACATCGAACATCGAACGTCCAACGTTGAACATCGAATAATGATGTCGCTTCGCTCCTCAATTTAATTTCATCTGTATTTAAAAGTCCGATGTCAAACCTTGAATGCCTATTTCTTTTTATTTTCAACCGCTTTTGTACTTGTAACAAAAATCTTTATTAATTCTTTTGGTTACTTTAAAATATGATTTAGTAGTTTAGTTTTTTTTTAACTCTGTTTATTCATCTTTTCCCATTCAAC
>CAZBOB010000279.1:0-3283 GCA_964492995.1 uncultured Desulfobacteraceae bacterium
TGGAAGGTTTACTGAAAAAAATGAACGTCCAACATCGAACGTCCAACATCGAATGTTGAATGGAAAAAAAGGAATTTAGGAAGACCAGAGATGGTTAAAACTTATCCGGCGTGTACCAATAATTAAAAAACCTGAACTATTGGATGTTTGTTTTTCATTCGATTTTAGAATAATTTGAGGAGCAGAGCGACATCATTATTCGACGTTCGACGTTCAATGTTCGATGTTGGACGTTCATCTTTTAATATGTTCGACGTTCATCTTTCAAAACAACCCTGTACGGCATAAATGTAACCTGTGAATGTTTACAAAACAATTTAGCGCTTATGGGGCGAAGTCCCTAAGTTCTTATTGAACAGGGATCAGGGTTCGGGGACAAATGGCGAATATCGAATAACGAATGTCCTGTGACGAGTGATAAATAAAAATATTCAAAAGATAATTACTGTTATCGTTGTATGCGTCCTTGTTGTGCTGGGATATTTGTACCGCATACCTCTGTGGGGAAAAACCACCTATTACTATGATATTTTTACGGATAGAGAGCAAATCAAGGTTTTTGTCACGTCCTTTGGTACGGGTGCGCCGGTTGTTTTTATCATCATTCAGATTCTCCAGGTTTTGCTGGCCCCTTTTCCCGGTGAAGCAACAGGTTTTATCGGAGGATTTTTATTCGGAGCGACAAAAGGATTTTTCTATTCGAGTATCGGTCTGACAGTAGGATCGTTGATCAATTTCACAATCGGTCGTTTTCTGGGAAAAAGATTTGTAAGAAAACTTATTCCTCCGGCTAAATTAGAACGGATGGATAATATTGTAAAACGCCAGGGCGTCATCGTTTTGTTTGGTTTATTTGTTTTCCCGGGCTTTCCTAAAGACTACCTGTGTTTATTTCTTGGATTAAGCGCCATACCTTTAAAAGTTTTTATTTTACTTACAGCCATAGGACGAATGCCCGGGACACTCATGCTCAGCCTTCAGGGATCGTATATTTTTGAACAGAGATACGGGTGGTTTGTTCTTGTATTAAGCGTATGCCTTGTACTTATGTTTTTCGCATACAGGTATCGGGAAGGGCTGTATAATTGGATTGATAAGTTTAACCGAAAATGAAGATCATATGCTGTTGACGATTGTCTAAAATAGTGCTATTATAAGAAAAAATAAAAAAGTATCCGCCTTGAGCGGGCTGTCAGGAGGCAAGATTGGCATTCTGGTGTGTGAGGGAAGAGCTGAGTCAGGAAGACAGATTGAGGCGTTCTTATTATGAACTTTTGCGAGATGAGTTAGATCAGCATATGGTCAAGTATGCTCTGTTAGATTCCTATAATAATTTTCTTAGCAAAAAAATCGATTACCCGTTTGTAGAAAAACGCGAGTTGAAGCCCCGTGCGCGTATCCCGGCTATAGAGCATGAATGCCAGAATTCTTTTTTAGCTATTTTTATGGAAGAAACCATCCCTTCCGAGCACAAGAAATATATCCGGTTTTTTGAAGATAACAAAACGACCAAAATTAACCTTCTCCGTTATGAGAGGCTTTCGCTGTCAAATACATTTGATAGAACGCAGAAATATTTAGATTCAGCCCATTTCCATGATTTATTAAAGATGTTGCTTCCCGTGGATTATGCTCTCCTTATTCAGCGAAATCCGGCCAGTAGGGGTAAGAATAGATACAGTCTGTCACATTTTCATGTGCGTATCGACTGGCCAATTGCAAATGCAGCCGAAGACCTGGCCCGCAGTCTTCGCTATATATCCAAGGATTTATATGAAAAAGGAGATAAATATGCAGAAGATATCCAGAAAAAATTCTTTGAGTATTATTGTCTTCCCGTGGATGTTGGCGGCAGAAGGACTGCAGCTATAGTTGCGTCCCAGTATTTTAAAAGGATCCCCTGTATTACTACGGTTTATGCAGGAAGCAGTGAGTCCAGGGCGTTGATACGGATTTCCGAAAGGGGCGTTTCAAAATTACTTTTGATGAAGTTTGAAAACAGTGAAATGGACCAGATTGCGGAAGCAAATAATATTACGTCCCGGACATTCAAGAAAAATTATGTGGTAGAACGCCAAAAAAACTCCGGCATCTGCATATTCCAGGCAACCTATTCATTTACCAATCATGCCAGGATGCCCGATGACGGGAAATTACGGGAAATCAAGCCGGATTTGAACTGGCTGAGCGTCGGAGGGCAGCATATTGTTGCAAAACCGGGTGTATGGAAGTATCCTCCGCTTCCCTTGAATGTCATTTATACCTGATTATAGTCCATCTCTTTCATCATTGCTGTTTCGTCGCAGTCCGGAAATTTCACACACATGATGCAGTCGGCCCAGATTTTCAGCGGGAGTTTTGATTTGTCTATTTGCATAAAGCCGAATTTTTCAAAAAATTCCTGGCGGTAGGTGAGTGCAAATACTCTTTTTATCCCAAACGATTTTGCCTCGGAAAGCATTGCTTCTACAAGCTTTGATCCTATTTTTTTCCTCAGATAGTTAGGATGTACGGCAAGAGATCGTATCTCAGCAAGATCATCCCAGCAGAACTGTAATGCACAACAGCCGATAACATCGTCATTTTCTTCATCCACGTAAACCGAGAAATCCCTGACATGGTCGTATAAGACACTCAGAGGGCGCGGCAGAAGTTCTCCCTTTTTGCCGTATTCCCAGAGAAGCCCGTGAATGGCTTTAATATCGTTTATTTTGGCTTTTCGAATCATAATCGTCCTTATTTTTCCGATGTCCTTTTACCTAGTGTCCATCCATAAATGGTCTTTTTGCCCAATCTCTGCGTTATCTTCAAAAAATAATCCTCGGAATATTAAACATATGCCTGCCTGTCCCGTAGGTCCCCGTGAAAATACCGGGACAGGGCCGGCAGATCGTACTGGGATGGTTATTTTTTTCACATGCCTTGATCTTGAACAAAAATCCTCATTTATGGATGGACACTACCTAAAGTACCTTCGAGATGAGTTATGCAGATTTTATGTTACAATTTTTCGTAAGTCAATAACAGGTATCTTGAATTTCAGGGCAAACGCATTTGAATCCCAATACAGGGAGAACGCTCCACGACGGCGTGTATCTCTTTCCAACCGACTGAAACTTGTGCTTAAGCACCCGTAAGCCCGAGCCGCGCCGGAGTTATTAAGAACAATTCGTCGCTAAATTATCCCATTGATTGTTTAAGTCATAATTTCATTCGGCTCGGGCTAATGCGTGCTAAAGCCCTTCAAACAGTCAGTCGGTTTCCAAGAGAAACACGCCGTCGC
>CAZBOB010000280.1:0-3247 GCA_964492995.1 uncultured Desulfobacteraceae bacterium
CCCTGTGATCAACGGATCTTTGGGTGAAAATTATCTCACCGGAAGTGTATGATTTGCTCAACCAAAGCAATTATCATTGGTCAATCAACAACTCAACCACTTTAGTACCTAAACTCTGATTTCTTGTGTTTTTATGTCAAAAAATCAAATAATAAAAAACAAATAACAAACAAATTTCAATGACCAAAAAAATAAATAACAAACGATTGGCTGCGGATCTTATTTGGAATTTGGAGCTTGTAGTTTGGAATTTATTTGAGATTTGATGCTTGTGATTTGTTATTTCCGGTTTATCCGGGTTAGGGTTTGTAAACATGACCAAACTGCAAGCGAATATCCTGTTTGTATGCACAGGTAATATTTGTCGCAGTCCTTTTGCTCATGCCTTTTTTACAAAGTTGGTAAATCAAAAGCGGCTCCAGGGTATTAGCGTTGAATCTGCGGGATTGCTTGCACTTCCGGGCAATTCAGCCACCTATATGGCGCAACGCGTTGCCGAGGAATTCGGAGTAGAACTTGCCGAGCACAGGGCCAAATCGGTGTCCAAAGAGCTTGTGGCCTGGTCCAGCCTCATTCTTGTGATGGAGAAATCTCACGAGGATACGCTCCTGAAAGACTTCCCGGGAGCAGAAGGCAAAACTCAGTTAATCAGGCATTTTGCTCGTTTTGGTTCAAAGAGGCGGGGCATCGCCGATCCGTATGGGCTTAAGTACGATGCATACCGGTTTTGCTTTCTTGATATTGAGGATGCGGTTTCGGGTCTTATCGACTTCCTATCTAGTGTCCATCCATAAATGGTCTTTTTGCTTGCCCAGTTAAATCCGTATTTAATATTTAACCGGGGCCCAATCTCTGCGTCAGACTCAAGGCGCGCAAATCCTCTAAAATGATAAGTACTTATAGTACGCTGAAGTGACGAAGGATGCAGCGCAACGCAGAAGTTGGACTTTTTACGAAACCGTCAAGTTATAGAGGGCGTTGTTAATGTCAGGATATTGAAACTTAAAACCATGTTTTAAAAGTTTATCAGGGATTGCCCGCTGGCTGCTCATAAGAGATTTCCCCATTTCCCCCATAATCAGCCGGATCATAAAGGAGGGAGCTCTCATAACAGACGGTCTGTTAAGCACTTGACCAAGGGCGCCGGCGAAATCACGGTTTCTTACCGGATTCGGTGAACAGAAATTGATCGGGCCTTTTACATCCGGGTTTTCAAGTATAAAAATAATCGCGGCAATAAGATCATCCATATGAATCCATGGAAACCATTGCAGACCGCTTCCAAGCGGGCCGCCGGCAAAAGATTTAAAGGCCGGAACCATCTTTGCAAGGGCGCCCCCGTTCTTCCCGAGAACCACGCCAAAACGCATCGCAGCGACCCGGACTCCTTTTGCTTCTGCCTGAAAAGCTTCCTTTTCCCAGTCCCTGCAAACTTTGGCAGCAAAATCATTTCCGGGCAGAGCATCTTCCTTTAAAACGTCATCTGCCCTGTCACCATAATATCCTACCGCAGAAGTGCTGCAAAGTATTATATCTTTCTGGTCGGTAATGGCTTCAACCAGGTTTCGCGTGGTCAGAATACGGCTGGTATATATTTGATCCTTATAGTTATCGCTCCACCTCTTAAAAATGTTTTTCCCTGCAAGATTGATCGCTGCATCAACATCTTTAAGCGTATTCTGCCAGCCACCTTTGATTGTAGTGTCCGCCGAAATGTAATGAAAATTATCATGCCGGATTACGTGATGGGCTGAAGAGGTGCCGACAGCAATAACGCTGTGCCCCTTTTCGAGCAGATAAAATGACAGATTCGTGCCCACAAAGCCGGATCCACCGGTAATAAATATTTTCATAATTCACTCTCCCCCTAGTAGGCCAATTTAGGTTTTTCCAAACATGATTTTTGCATGCGTTTATAAAATTGATCAATAACCAAAAGAGTGCCTAAAATGCCTAAAGTGATCTAAAGTGCCTAAAATTAAGGATATTGGTTTTTTTTATAAAAGACAGAATTCCACAACTTTAGCTCACTTCAAACTTTAGTTCACTTTACTCTGCCTATGTTGATAGGCCTATGGCTAAACAGTAAGCATTATACCAAGAAAAACGCAAGTTGGATCAGTATAGTTCTTTTATCCCGAACCGTAACTGTGCAGGCCGGGCAACAGATTCACTCCGAAATAGGTGAAGATAACCGCCATAAACCCTAGGATTGAAAGATAAGCGATCCTTTTGCCGGACCACCCCCGCATCATCCTGGCATGCAAAAATGTTGCATAAACAAACCAGGTTATCAAAGACCAGGTCTCTTTGGGATCCCAGGACCAGTAACTCCCCCAGGCTGAATTGGCCCAGACAGATCCGGTTATGATGCCGATAGACAAAAAAAGAAATCCGAACATAACCATCTGATGGGTCAACTCATCCAAAGCACGAGACTTTGGAAAATGAGAAAGAAAATTGCTTTTACCCTCTGGATGTCTTTGCTTAAAAAGATACATAAGGCTTATGCCAAAAGCTATTGCAAAGGCGGCATACCCTAAAAAGCAGGTGATCACGTGGGCAATCAGCCAGTTGCTTTTCAATGCCGGAATCAGAGGCTGAATACGATCATTTATATTGGGAGACAGGGAAGCATAAGACATGGCAAGAAAGGCGAGCGGAGTGGCAACGGCTCCAATAACGGTTGTTTTATACCTGCGCTCGATTACAAGATAAATAATTACGATGGTACACGAAAAAAAGACCAAAGACTCATACATGTTTGAAAGCGGTGCATGACCGATACCGAGCCGGTATGATTCCACCCATCGTAAGATAATGCCCGCTGCGTTCACGGCAGCACCGGTTAATGCGGTCCAGGTGGCCAGCTTTCGCGTAAGGGGTTTCTTGAAAATTAAAGATGCAAAATAAAAAAATGTCGCCAGACCGTAAGTAAATGTCGTGACTGAGAGTAAAACCGAACTGTTCATTATTTGTTCCCTTAGTTAGTGTCCATCCATAAACGGCATCTTTCGGCCTCCGGCGGCGTTCTCGCTCGTTTTCAATCCTCGAAATAGCGCGCTATGCCTGCGGTTGAAAACTCGCTCGGGCCTTGCCGGAAACCAAAATCTACCATTTCTGGATGGACACTAGTTCAAATTATTCTACAAATTGATAAGTTTTTCTGCAATTTTCTTTACTCTGTTTTGCATTGCCAGTTTGTTTTTGTTGGACGTACCTGAAACGATGACTTGGCTGTTTTTGC
>CAZBOB010000281.1:0-3241 GCA_964492995.1 uncultured Desulfobacteraceae bacterium
GTTACTTATCTTCGGAGGCACGCATGGCAGATACTCATATTGAAAAAAGTCTGGTAGACATCAATTGGGACGAATTGAAACAAGGGATGACCTATTATCCATCACCGGTGGCATGGGAGGATGAGGTTCTCTACTTTCTGTTTGTTGATCGGTTTTCTAATGGAAAAGAGTATGGGGGATTTGGCGATTTAGAGGGGAATCCGGTTAGGAAATCCTCATCAAGGACTACCCCCTTATTGGATCTTCAGAATGATGCCTGGAAGGCTGACCGAGAGACCTGGTTCAATGCGGGGAAAAATTGGTGCGGTGGGAATATCAAGGCACTTATGGATAAACTCGGATATTTGAAACGTATGGGAGTGACTGCCCTGTGGCTCAATCCGATATTTGAACAGGTTCCACTAAGCGACAGCTATCATGGATATGGGACATTTAATTTCCTCAATACAGATTCCCGGTACGGTACTAGAGAGGACCTTAAGGACTTGGTTGATGCGGCCCATAAAGAGGGTATTCGGGTAATACTGGATATAATCCTAAATCATGCCGGGGATGTCTTTGCGTATAAAGGAGAACATCGTTATTACTATCACGAGGGAAAAGTCTGGCCTGTCGAAGGCTATCGTAAGGATGGCGGCGGTTATCTCGACATGGCATCTCCTCATATATCCTCATGGCCAAAGTCGGCAGTCTGGCCAATAGAATTTCAGGATAAGGAGATATGGGCACGAAAAGGGGAGATCCGTTCCTGGGATGATTTCCCGGAATATATAGACGGTGATTTTTTTTCGCTCAAGGAGATCGAACATGGATCTGCAATCAAGGATCCCGCAGTCGCCTGGGACCTAAAACGGCGAATCAATGCCTTTCAAGGAGGCCTGGGCCTCAAATATCTCTGCGATGTATATAAATTCTGGATTGGCTATGCGGATATTGACGGTTACCGAATCGATACGGTTAAACATATGGAACCTGGCGCGGTCAGGATATTCGCCAATGTTATCCACGAATATGCCCAATCTCTGGGTAAAGAGAATTTTTACCTGATCGGCGAGGTGACCGGCGGACGGGTCAATGCCTTCAATATTGTCAATTATACTGGTATCGACGCCGCACTGGGGATCAACGATATCCCTGACAAACTCGAAAATCTCGCTAAAGGGAAACGAAGCCCGGGTAATCCCAATACAATTGTGCAGGAGGGATATTTCGATCTGTTCAGAAACAGTCTTCTGGACGATAAAAACACACATCAGTGGTATGCGAAACACGTGGTGACTATGTTCGATGACCATGATCAGGTAGGAGTCGACTACAAATATCGGTTTTGCGGTGAATCGATAGGTAGTTATCATTTGCTCCGACCGGCTCTTGGGCTCAATCTGACTACCATCGGTATTCCCTGTATTTACTATGGGACCGAACAGGGATTCAATGGTGCTGATCATAGAACAGACAACAAAGAATTTAGTGACGCCTTCTTGCGGGAATGCATGTTTGGCGGAAATTTCGGCTCATTGCAGAGCACCGGCAAACATTTCTTTAATGAAAAACATGAGATTTATGTCTTTACAAAAAATGTTTGCGCAATCCGCAGCAAAAAAGAAAATATTGCTCTGCGTCGGGGAAGGCAGTATCTACGCCCGGTCTCACATACCGGCGATGAGTTCTATTACCCGCAGCCCCTCGGCGGTGAACTGAAATGGGTTGTTGCCTGGTCAAGGATCTTCGCAGACGATGAGTTCGTGTGCGCGATAAATACCGATCCGGATAAAGACATTTCCTCGTGGATAACTATCGATAGCACCCTACATCAGGCAAATACGACCATAATATGTCTCTACTCGACAGATTCAGGGCAAATTGGAAAGATGGTGCCGATTGATGCCAAAAACGGATTGGCGGTTCATGTTACGGTGCCTAGGGCCGGATTTTTAATTCTTAAATGATAGGCAAAGCCGCAAATTGCTCTGCCGTGGGCCCGACATGCTAACTGTCTGATTTCAGGTTTTAAAGATTGAGAGATTATGTCGAAAAAGGCCTTAAAGTCTAAGAGAGGAGGGGAATAATGAATAAAGGAATGGTGTCAAATCTTGAATAGTGAATTACAAATATTTTTACTTTAATATCAGTTAGTTATTATTTCATTAAAACCTTTATTTGTGGTTATATGCAGCATGATTATGATATGTGATATGTGATTTGGGATCGGGCCACAGCAACATATTGAGATAATATATGAAACGTTCATATTTTGCGTTCAATAAGACGTAGATTCAAATAATAAGTGCAACGTTATTCTTGTTGTTGGTATCTTTGAAAAACACCGGCAAAGGGTAAGAAATAGCAATCGGTTTTTTTGGGCTGATAATCCTTAAATATTAATAAGATATCGTGGCCCAACCGCGATTGTACAACATTGCTGCTGCAGGGGATGGCGAAAAAGCATGCCGCCCCTGAGCAGCCCGTTGAGCGTCATGAAGCACAGATGAATAAGAAATGGCCTTAACACGATCTCAAGCGCGGACCTTTTACGACCGCTTCGGAAAAATGCAAGATACACAGGCATTTTATGAAGATGCGGCGTTAGATGACCTGATCGCCCACGCGGCATTCGAGCAGGTTGAAAATGTTTTCGAGCTTGGGTGTGGTACTGGCCGCTTTGCGTTTCGCCTGCTGACGAAGCATCTGTCTCTCTCCGCGTTGTACCTTGGCATCGACCTGAGTCAGACCATGATAGATATTGCGGAGCAACGGATTTCACTTTACGAAGAGCGAGCGAAGGTGGCTCAATCAGACGGTTCCATGCGTTTTCCGATACCCGATCATTCAGTCGATCGTGTCGTATCCACTTACGTGCTTGACCTCCTGTCGGAGACAGACGTCCGCCATGCAATCTCCGAGGCTCGTCGAGTGCTCATACCAAGTGGCAAGCTCTGCTTAGTTAGTCTTACACATGGTGTGACGTTTGCGTCGCGGATCGTTTGTGCAATATGGTCGGCGGTGTTCCGCTTACATGCGCCCTTGGTAGGAGGCTGCCGACCAATTCGGCTCGATTCATTTTTTGATCAACAGAGTTGGTCAGTAGATTATCGAAACGTGGTTACCCAGTTTGGTGTGCCATCAGAAGTGCTTATTGCAAGCCCGAAAAGCGCGCCCAACAAGGCGTTCAACCCGTAAAGAGGGACGGGGTTGAAGTTAGGCGTTTCTTTTTTCATTTGTTTTTGGTAATAAAGTCACA
>CAZBOB010000282.1:0-3221 GCA_964492995.1 uncultured Desulfobacteraceae bacterium
GCCTGACCTCAATTTTAATTGTCGCCAGACTTCAAAAATAATTGTCGCTTGACAACCTATACCAGAAAAATCAAAGAGATAGTTTCTATCCTGAATGGATTTTACAAAATTTGGATGAAAATTGGTTTACTGAGATTCCATCTCCTATTGAAGTTGGAACATATTGGGCAAACCCGCTGTATATGAATTATCTTATTTCAAAATTAGGAGACAAAAAAGGTCATATTTTGGAGACATTGGCTCAATATATGCTGTCGTGCATGCCGGGTTGCAGAACAACCGTTAGAAAGAGAACAGCTTCTTCTGAAATTGATATTGTGTGCTCTGTGGAAGGTATTGAAACAGATTTTCGTTCAGAACTTGGCCGATATTTCGTTTGTGAATGCAAGGATTGGAAAAAAGCTGTCGATTTCACAAGTGTCGCAAAATTCTGTAGAATCTTAGATTCGATCAAATCTCGGTTTGGAATATTATTTTCACCAAAGGGTATTTCGGGTAAAAAACAATCGCGATATGCCTCAAGTGAGCCACAAAAGCTATTTCAAAATCATGGAATAGTCTTGGTGGTCATCGATAAAGCAGATATGGCGTATGTTGCAAATGGGGGGAATTTTATTAACCTACTTCGAAATAAATACGAAAAAATTAGGTTAGATATAGCTGGCTGAATACTCGCAATGAAAAATCATATTGAAACGATATATAAAGGCTACAAATTCCGTAGTAGGCTTGAAGCCCGGTGGGCTGTGTTTTTCGATAAAATGGAAATTGAATTTCAATATGAACCGGAGGGGTTTAAATTGAAATCAGGTTGGTATCTTCCTGATTTCTGGTTGCCTCAAGTAAAAATGTGGGCCGAAGTCAAGCAAAATGAATTTAATGAAAGGGAGTATTGTTTGGCATACGACTTGTCTGAACTCACTGGTCGTCCGTGCTTAATGTTGGTTAGTGAGCCTGATTTTAAGCCATACAAATCAGTAACAGTTGAATCAGGAATAGACGAGAAAGGAAAAGTAGTCACTGATGATATCGACATTTTTTATTGTATTGTTTCATGGTATTTAAGTGAGGGTGGATTCTACTATTTTCAGGAATCAGAACAAGCCTTAAAGGTTTATGGTGCCGATTATAAACGAGCTGTTTATGCAGCAAGGCAAAAACGATTTGATGAATAGCCTCTCACAACAACTTCCAGCGATCCGCCAAGGCAGAGCCGTTTTGGAAATATGTTATTTGCTTTAGGGTTTTTACATTTTAGGAATTAGTCAGGTCTAAGCCAGCGGTTACTGAATTTGTATGTTATGCTTTGGTGACATAAAATGGCAGATCCAATAAATTGTAATAAAGACTGGATAGATATTTTAACAGCGCTATTAACGCCTACTATTGCTATTGCTGGAATTGCTATAGCAGCATTTCAGTGGAAAATTAACAAGGACAGATACAAGCATGAATTGTTTAATAAGAGATGGGAACAGTTTACTGCTATTCGCGATTTTATGGGTAAAATTCGCACAAGAGGTAAAGTCAGTCAGGATGATTTATATAATTTCATTGTTGATACACGCGGATGCAGATTCTTATTCGATAATGAGATAAAAATACTTGTTGAGGAAATTTTTAATAAAGCCAGTTATTTAAATATGCTGGAAGAGGAGCTAAAAGACTTAAAAACCAAAGAAGAACGTAAAAGAATTATTGGAAATCAAAGAAAAACTAAAAATTGGTTAGAAAGTCAGATAAATAGCATCGAAAATCGGTTTAAAAAGTTCTTGCAGCTTTAAAAGAGTAAGGATTGCCTGACTAGATACTATTGCGGACTCGGTTCCCTTGCTCCAAAGCCCTGGCGAGGAAGAAAGAAGTGGCATATATACCACCAATAAGTAAAGACGATGTGAAAAAAGCTGAGAATTGCTTTTTGAAATTTACCACAATTGCAGTTATGTTTCTATTAATACAAGTAATATCATATTGTTATCCTATATTATATTCATTTTGGGAAGGTAACATTTTGTGGGGTACAGGCAGTAGTTTAGTCCTCATTTCTGCTATTCATTTTGCGTTATTTTACTATTAAAAAACTCGCATCACCAGATCTTCGTAATTTTAACATGTCTGATTTCCGGAAATGGGTAACAAACTTAGAAAAGATAATTAATCATCTTTGGATACTTGGTTTTATTTTCATAGCCTGTTCCAGATGGATACCATACTAGTTTAATAAATTCTCAAGCAGAACTGTGTAATTACCGATTAGCCCCTAAAAGAAATATTTATGACAAAAGAGATAAAAATAATAGAAAAAGCTCTCTCCTTGTTCCCCAAAGACAAAAATGGACCACATTGGTCAGGTCAATTTGTCTCGTTATCTGTTGACCTTACTTTCAACGCACAACAAAATACCGATCTTAGAAAGCCAGCGATGTTGACCAACTGTATTGTCCAAGACATTTGGAATATAGGTACCATTCTACATAGGCTTTCTTGGCTTCGTACAGCTCCGATTGATAGAGAATTTATAGACCATATGTGGTTACCTTATGCGAGTGTTGATATAGAGCATTTCCATGTGGAATTAAGATCTATCATGGACTATGTGGGGGAGATTGTAGCCCATGTTTCTAACAAACAAGGTCAGGTTCCGGAAAGCTTTAGGAAGCTTTTTAATTGGGTCTCTCACAAACAAGGTAATAGAAAACGTCTTGGAGAGGATTTAGCAGCGGTCGTTGAATCCGCTGAGTGGTTCCCTAATTTCCGTGGCATCAGAGACGCCTTAATCCACAGTGGAGGCTTCACATTAGTATTCGGTACTCCAAAAGAAGGGATTTTATTTCAAGTTTTCAAGGACATGGCCAACAATTTAATTGAACATAAAACTTTAATGTTTAATGAAAATGTTGTGTATTTTGATAGATATGCTGCAATTTACTTAGCCCATCTCTTCGTCTTTTTAGAGTTTTTAGCAGACACTATATATAAAAGGCAGAATTTAAATTCTATTGGTCATGGTGCATCCTGTAATTCTCCAGGTTTTAATATTATTGTCACCTGGATGAACATTCTAAAAACCATATTAGAAAAAAATTAACAAATCTTTCCTATTGACGCCAAGATCGCCTATGACGCTAAACACGTCAAGTTTGGTGGCGGCGCAAGTGAAATTAGACGAACCCCGCAGTAAGATGCAAAGTTAGGCGCAATTAGATTGGCGTTTTCTGATA
>CAZBOB010000283.1:0-3220 GCA_964492995.1 uncultured Desulfobacteraceae bacterium
TCAGAAAACGCCAATCTAATTGCGCCTAACTTTGCATCTTACTGCGGGGTTCGTTACTCTTCAGCGGGCGTGTTTTTTGCGATCCGCTGGAAGAGTTTGTTCGACTTCATTTCAGGAGTGCTCTCACTTGGATCTCCGCTATACTCAAGTCTCGAAAGGCGTTGGTTAAAATATTGGCCAGAACGGAAAGCCCTTTAGGACGTACTCCATCAGCCCAGAATTCGTTACTGTATGCAAAACCACCAGAACTCTCTTTCTGAACAACTTTGACTGCACCCGGTACTTCCTCGTACTGATGATGAAAATCCCAGTTCGGGTCAGAACCCGGAACAACGATTTCAGGAAAGTGTTTTAAGACTGCTTCTGACAGTTGTGTCTTCAGGTAGGGACAAAAACGATAACGGTAGAGATTGGTCGCAAGCTCGTGCCGAATTCTTTCTTTATCGAATTTCCACTGAAGTTTCTTCCCAAGCAAGCCAGATTTCTCCCACTTGCCGTAACAAAACCAGTTGGCCCACTCAGTCCAGTCCATGCGTGCCTGCTTGCATCCCCAAGGATTTAGTCTGTTTTCGTCCTTACCAAAACAGTACTCTACAGGTCGATATGCAATAGCGCGTTGAGAAGCGCACCACGCAAAACCAAAGATTTCGTCCCATTGCTTTTCCTCCCCGTCGATATGCAAACAGCGATTTCTAAGACCACTAAGACTCTCAGCAAGAGGCAAGGCGTCTGTTATTTGACCGGAAGGGTAAACCGCAAGATGCCATTTTTTCTTTGCCTTCAGGCAGGTCTGATATCCCTCTGTTGCTTTAGCAATATCCAAGGCTTTTGGAAAGGAGGCTGCTGTTGACTCTGCGAATTCGATAGCGATACCAGAGGCCGGTATTTGGAACTGAACCTGAATATCCTGTATGCTGCTTTCCAGGCTGGCACCGCACTTTGGGCAGAAGCGAGAATCGGAAGTGCTTTCTGTCCCGCACGAGGGGCACACTTTACCTTGTTGTTTGAGTGAGGACAGCACCTCATTGCGAAGCCTGTTCAATTGATCTTGATGAATTCCAATTAACTTACAAAATTTAAGAATCAACGAAGCTTCAGCCTTATCGAGATCATCATCCGCGTATGCCACACGTAAAATCAGTTCCAGATTTTTGACCTGGTCTGCGAATGATCCAATTGGTGTCATATTGTATTCTCCGTTCTGGACAAGGCGGATAGCGGAATTGTAGTCACTTTTCTTGAATTTCATTTCTTTTCTGATTGCCTCAAGCTGGCCTAATTCCGCTGCGGAAAGTGTACCGTCTGCATGCGCTACCAACGCAATATTGGCTAAAAAAGGTACAACATCATGGATCATGATTTTTTCCTCCAAACGTATTCCTCACCTGACAGTGTGTAGCGCAGCAGAACACCGGTCAGGTGTAGAAAATGGTTATGTTTTTTGATTCCCTGCTTTCTGTGGATCAAGCATCTTTGGATGTGCTGCAACAACCGACGATTTTACAATTTTGAGCATGGAATCAAGATTGTCTTGAGCAAGGTTTGTTACTAATTTCCAGTTAAAGCCTGTAAAAGGTTTACGGCGCAATTCCGCTTTGATCCCCCGCAGCTTGTTGGAGTGAAACGGAAATCCCGCCAAACGGGGTCGTAGCGGAGCAGAAATCCCGCCCAGCGGGGCTGCGGGAAGCTTCATTATCTTGAAATCTTTGAATAATGAATATCATTGTATCATTGGGGACATTCATTTTGAAATCTATTAATACAATATTTTAAAAATTGAACTTTTTACTATATGGCTATATCAGATCAGCGATGCAGGGTAACCTAGGCCAGGACGATGATAAGAATCAATATCAATTAGTTTCCATCCAGAAATGGCCCTTTTCCGCAATCTCTGCGCCTGCCCCGTGAAATGCGGAGCCTATTTCTCTGGGGTCAATCTTCGGAATCACTTGTGCGGCGTACCACTTGTACGCCTCCGCGTAATTCCTTGATTGCCTTGACCTTGCGAAAAATTGCTAATTTCTGCATTGGAAACATAATTTGTGACCAATATAGATTTATGGATGGACACAAATTAGACAAAAAGATATTCGTTTAAATTCAAAGACATGCATACACTAATAGGTCTAAACAATCAAGTTTAATTATTACCTAAAAAATGCCTGTAAAAAATAGGTGTTTTTGACGAATGGAGAAGGGGGATTGAGGCTTCTTGCTTTGACTTTTACCGGTTGCTTTGCCGGCTGAATTATTGTCTCACCACAGAGACACAGAGAACGCAAAGAAAAACATATCTTTTACCCAATCGGGAGATGCCGATTGGATAAAAACGCTATCCGCCTCCGTCGGAAAATTTTAACCGGATATTGGAGCTTAAAGTCTATATCATTTTATAAATTTGATTAAAAAGCATGGATTTTTCCTGATCGCCGCCTGCCCCGTAGGTCCGGAAGATCGTACTGGGGTCTCCCGATCAGGAAAAAATCTCTCCTCTGTGCCCCCTGTGCCTCGAGCGAAGGCCCGAAATGGCGGGACAAGCAGGCGGTGAATATGAACCCACATGCCTGCATAGCAAAGCCGGGATCTCAGTTTAACTGAAGGTTTAATGAGATCAATTAAAGGTGAAGTATGGGCTATTATATGGTGCCGGAAATTTGCTGGCGTTCTTCATCAAAATCGAAACCTCTCCAAATACCGATGGAGGGCAGGATGGAGTCTTGGGGATGAAACCGGCGGAAGATTTTAAAGTAGTATGCGGCCTCTCGACTGTTGATGGAGGCTTGAGGATTGTCTCGCTTAATCTGCCGATATTCTTTATCGCTTATTTCTGAGTGGGCCAGCTTTTCGCCCAGCTGCTCACAGCCGGCGCCTTGGGTGTACTGGGCCTTGTATCGCCAGAGTATTTGATCGGGGATATAATCGGTACCTTGGAATGCTTTTCTAAGAATCCATTTCTCGATCCGTTCGTCCCCGTGCTCCTTGATCTTTAACTTGGGGGACATCTTCATGGCCAGATCGACCATGCGAACGTCCAGGAAGGGGACTCGCAGTTCCAGGCTAAAGTACATGCCGATCCGGTCGGCCCGCTGCAAATTAATATTGTGTAAGTTTCTGATATTGCGTTGCACTTCCTGATTCAGTTGATTCACCGACAAATGTTTCATGTAATGGTAGCCCGCAAAGATTTCATCCGCCCCCTCGCCGGTCAGGACCACCG
>CAZBOB010000284.1:0-3210 GCA_964492995.1 uncultured Desulfobacteraceae bacterium
TGACGAGCGTGAAGATGTGGCCCGAGGAGAGGATGGAGCTGCCCTTCCTTGTGCCCTACATACCTCAGTAACCTATAACAACAAAAGCCTCTTACCTCGCGCCTCTGCACATAGGGGTGAGGAGCTAGAGTACAAAATTCTCTCTGCTCCTCACCCAATTCTGACTTTCGTACCAGGGAGCTTAAGTTATACCAATCCGGAGTCCTGGTCAGACTCCGCAAGCGGCGGGGGCCTCCATAGTTCTGCCATATCCCCGCCGCTTATTTATTCTGATTACCAGGAATTTTCCTTTCAAAACTATTTAATATTACACAAGTTTTTATATCAAAGCTGTTCTTATACAAAATAAATTGATTTTAGGCAAGGATTTTGTTTCTAAATTGAACAAATTAGCCATCTTATCCTGGTCCCTGGCGGATTGCCAATCTGAAATCATACGTGGTACCGGCAGGCACGGCGAGCGACGTTGTTACCGCTCACTTTGACCTATTGCCAGGGAATCGAACCGCCGCGGGAATTGGGCTTTTTCGAAATGCGAAAAGCTGTCTTACATTGAATACGAATCAAAAACAAACGGCCATTGTTATTTTGATCGCCAATGAAGCGATTTGCAATTATATTATAGAGTTGTGCAAGAATAACAACTATAATCCCATAATAACAGCTAATCCGGAAGAACTTATAAAAAAAATAAGAGGGATAAGCAGTGCAATCGTTTTTGTGGACCACGAGGTGGTAAACAGTTATGGGGCCAAGATCTATTCAAGAATTAATGTTACTTGCTCTGGATGCGATGTTATTCTTCTTTGTGATCAATCGCATCGAGACCTTATCAAAGAGGCCATGGAACTTAGTGTTTACGCGTGCATCCTGGCGCCCTTTAAAGAGTGGGAGGTGTTGACCATGATCAGGAACATCCTTGCAAAAAAGAAACCGCGAGGACAAGACAAGTCCCACAAAGATCAAACCTCAAAATATCCGGGCTAAATAGCACGGGAGCATCGTATGATTTCAGCCTTTGATAAAGAAGAGATACGCCGGTTTGCCGACCGGATCACACCAAAAAGCTGGAATATAATATTAGATCAGAAAGATGCATTGGAAACGCCGTGTCTTTGCGGGATGTCCATTGGTTCATTGGATTCTACCAACGGGTCCAAGATCCGATATTTTTATTAAACCAATAATCCAATAGACGCACCCAAAATTTCTAGCGCCAGTGCGCCCCATAGTGCATTGGGCACAGGGCAAGGCGTTTGGGCACTCTGGGCAATGCACGTCATCAGGGAAATACAAGGCAGGACCCTCTTACCGTTTGGTTCTGAAGAACAGCCAGGGACTATGCCGGTCAAAGCCTTAACAGCGGGGCAAGATGTCTCGATCTGAACGCCAGTCGGACCTTTTTCCACCATATACTGATATACAGCCTCTTTAACAACCTGACCTTCTCCATGACGGTCTGACTGGGTCGCTTTTCTCCCACCGGAACATACCAGCAATTCTGTTTTGTCCTTTTAGCGAGGACATATCCCTTCTTCTTCAAATACATATGTTTCGTCAAGTACACATGCTTATCTTCGAGCAAAATCAATTTTGGTCGGTATTTGTCCAAACTCAACCCCAAGAGCACGTCCATTTCCGCGCCCTCGACATCAATGGACAAGAAATCCATATGCTCTATGTGGGTGGACTCAAGCAATTCATTGAGGGTCTTGGCTTCCACTTTGATCTCTAAATGTTTTCGGTAGTGATGATCATCAATGTTCTTTCCCACGGCGGCGTGTGAGGTGATCAAGTTGCCGTCCTTCACCGGTATGTATAATGTTGAATGTCCCGCTTTTTCCGGAGATGTGCATGCGCACTCGCATACAATTGATTTGGGGCGGGTTCCTTTTGCTTTTTGAGCCAACTCCGGATTCGGTTCGATCAACAACCCGGAGCAATTGAGTTCCTTCTCAAGATGCCACGATTGGGAGTTCAGGCCGACAGGTTCATTGGCACCTACTTCCACAAAGACACCATCTTTTTTACAATTAAAGTACTTTCTGATTTGTCTTTTTTCGTATTTCTCCAAAGCCTGTTTATGTGATCCTCTACACATTTTGTCTTTTTTCTGACCGCTTAAATTTATTTTTGATTCTAGTTTGGCAAATGATTCAGGTGATAAAACGGTTCGGAGTTCTTCGATAAAAGAGTGACACACAGAACAACCGAATTCACTCGGATATGAGTTACGCTGGCGCTCCATCCACATCGGGATATAGAGAATTAAAAATTATTTTTTTTATATCGTTTAAGAGAGTCATCTCCAACTAAACAACGGGCGTGCAGAAAAGTTTTGTTTTCCTCTGAAAGTTGGTAAAGATCTTTTACGAGGTCAATAAGCTGAGAACGCTCAAAACTCCCTATTGATTTCTTAACATCAATCCAACTCTGTTTCTTTGATTTCTTTTTTTGCATATTTTATTATACACAAAACATTATATTATGTAGAATTGTTTTTTTCATCTAAAAAAACGAATTTGAGACATTTTTGTACCCGTCATGAAAATGAGCCAATTTTGTAAAATTATTTTTATTTTAGATGGTTAAAAATATTCAAATATGATTTTTATATAACAAAAATGTAATTCTTTCAACTTTAGGTTTAAATTCAATGGTTATGCCAATTCGGCATAATTTAAAATCGAAAAATATGAGACACTTTTAGTCCAAGGAACTGATTATCCCAAGTGTGTTTTTTCTAACAACATACGTGTAAATCCTAGTCGTTTGGAAACTCGAATGACCAAGTAAATCCTGAATCGTCCGGATATCCTGTCCATTTTCGAGGAAATGAGTAGCAAAACTGTGACGCAATGCGTGGACCGTCACCCACTTATGAATCTTAGCCCTGTCTGCCGCAATTTTTATATTTTTTTGAAGGTTGCTCGGTGTTTGCGGGACAAGGCGATAATAAATTTTTTCTGCGCCATGCTGATTAGAATCAGGTGAAAATGTTCTTGTCAGTGGATTCGGCAAGTTCTGTGTAAGGGAAAAGAAGGAACGTAAAGGCCGGAACCCTGGAACTGGTGAGGATATGATGCTGAAACCGAGAAAGGTTGTAACCTTTAAATATTCTGGCAAGTTGAGGGATATGATTAACCCCAATTAATACGAAAGGTTTAATGAAATGCTATCCAAATTCGGTAATGAAGTTTTATTGCATGG
>CAZBOB010000285.1:0-3189 GCA_964492995.1 uncultured Desulfobacteraceae bacterium
GACCCTGAAAAAGATAAGATTTTAAACAAATGGAAATGTGAAGAAACCGGCCTTGTTGTTTCGATCAATCAGTATGGTAACGGCGAGCCCAAACTCCAGATCGGGCCCCGGGTATTTACGAGAAAAGACGGGGGAGAATCCCAGCGAAGGGCGGGTCGTCTCAGCATAGAGGATTTGATGTGGTTTTACGAGATTATTGATGAGGTAAAAGATAAACTTTCAAGCTTGGCAAAGCCGGTATGATTAGGGCAAATAAATCATGCAAGAAGGTATCGATCCTTTTGTAATAAAGAAAGTTGAGGATTTAAGGAAAGCACTTCACCGGCATAATTACCGGTATTATGTGCTGGATGATCCGGAAGTATCGGATTTCGAATACGACCGGATGATGCAGGAGTTGATAAAGCTGGAGACGGACTATCCCGATCTTTCGAGTCCGGATTCGCCCACGTTGCGGGTTGGCGCTCCACCCCTTGATAAGTTTGAAACTGTCGAGCATTCCATTCCCATGCTGAGCCTGGATAATGGGTTTAAAGATTCGGACATCATTGAGTTTGACCTTCGCGTAAAAAGAAATCTCGATACGGACAGTGATATTATTTATACGGCCGAACCCAAATTAGACGGTGTTGCCATTGAGCTTGTCTACGAAAACGGCCGGCTGGTCACTGCGTCCACCCGAGGTGATGGTTTCAACGGTGAGTTGATTACATCAAACGCCCGGACCATACGATCGGTACCCATGGTCCTTGAAAACAAAGAAGATAAAAACATTCCCTCACACCTTGAGGTAAGGGGAGAGGTTTTTATCAGGAAAGAAGGGTTCAAGCGGTTAAACGACGAACGTCTCCAACAGAATCTGCCGCCGTTTGCCAATCCCAGAAACGCGGCAGCCGGATCTTTAAGGCAGCTCGATTCCAGAATTACGGCCAACCGTCCTTTGGAAATATTTTTCTACGGTATCGGTGTTGTCTCCGATTTTGATATGGAATCGCACGGGGACACCCTATATGCCTTGCAGGCGCTCGGGTTTAGAATTAATCCGCATATCAGATGTAAAATCACCCTCAATGAGGTCCTTGAATATTACAGGGAACTTTCTGAAAAGCGTCATCTTTTGCCTTATGATATTGACGGTGTTGTAATTAAAGTTGACGGTATTGGATTGCAGCAGATTCTCGGAGCAACATCCCGGAGCCCGCGATGGGCCATCGCCTATAAGTTTAAAGCGCTTCAGGAGACGACTCGGATAACCCACATAGAAGTGCAGGTCGGAAGAACCGGCGTGTTAACTCCTGTGGCTCGTCTTGTTCCCGTAAATATTGGCGGAGCCAGGGTCAGCCGTGCAACCCTTCACAACGAAGATGAAATAAAAAGAAAAGATATAAGAATCGGCGATACGGTTCTGGTCCAGCGGGCAGGAGACGTGATACCCGAAGTTGTTAAGGTGATCGATTCCAAGAGAACGGGCCAAGAAATAAGATTCAAAATGCCGCAACATTGCCCGGTATGCAATTCTTCTGTTGTTCGTGCTAAAGATGAGTCGGCGTTACGGTGTATTAACACGACCTGTTCCGCCCAGGTAAAAGAACGAATCGTACATTTCGCATCAAAGGGCGCTTTTGACATAGACGGGGTGGGAGATAAACTGGTCGAGCAACTGGTAGATAAGGGATTGCTTTTTTCATATGCGGATATCTTTCGGTTAAATGAAGATACGCTAGAAAACCTGGAACGCATGGGACAAAAATCTGCCGCAAATATCGTAGACGCCATTGAAAAAAGCAAGCAGATTAATCTGGCCCGTTTTATTTATTCTCTGGGGATCCGTCATGTGGGGGAACATGTGGCCGGCATTCTTGCAACAACCTTTGGAAGCCTGGAAAAACTGATCCGTGCAACACGAGATGATCTTACAGCGATTCAAGGGGTGGGGCCTGTTGTTGCTGAAAGTATCGCAGACTTTTTTAAACAGGATGAAAACCGGAACGCAGTGAACGATATTGTGGCCGGCGGGGTTCGAATTTTGGGTGAAACACCGCGAAAACAAGGTGAACTGGAAGGCAAGGTATTTGTTCTTACCGGCACGCTTGAAACCCTGACAAGAAGCCAGGCCAAAAAGATCATCGAGACGGCAGGAGGAAAGGTAACCGGTTCTGTGAGCCGGAATACAGATTATCTAGTGGCAGGTACATCACCCGGATCAAAACTCAAACGAGCAAACGATTTGGGTGTGGATATCATTGACGAGAAGACCCTGAGGAGATTGACGATTGACGAATGAAGATTGACAATTAAAAATCTTCAATCCTCAATCATCAACCCTAAATATTTTTCCATTTTGTTTACGATCATTTAGGGTTCAATTAAAATGGGGGTGGGCATGGAAAACAAAGTAAGAGTTCGTGCCGTGATCAGTGGGAGAGTTCAGGGTGTTTTTTTTAGATTGGAGACAAAACATGCTGCGGATGGATTTGGTGTTTTCGGATGGGTGAAAAATCAACGGGATGGAACCGTTGCAGCCGTGTTTGAAGGTTCCAAAGAAAATGTTGATTCAATCCTTGCGTGGTGCAAACAAGGACCTCCCTATGCAAGAGTCCTTAATGTGGATGTAAAATGGGAAGAATATAAAGGTGAATTTAATGGTTTTGAGGTTACATATTGAAGCGGCTTATCTATTCGGGTGCATATAAATAAACCGCTTCAATCGATTATTTATATAGCATCTTTGAGTTTCTTGCCGGATCTAAACTTTACTACATTGCAAGCTTTAATTTTAATGGGATCACCGGTTTGAGGATTCCGTCCTTTTCGAGCTTTTCGACGGACTTTTGCAAAAGTGCCAAATCCGACTAACGTTACTTTGCCGTCCTTTTTCTTCAAAGCCTTGGTAACATTTGTCATGAAAGAGTCGAGTGCGGCTGAGGCGGCAACCTTGGAAATATTTGCATCCTTTGCCATCATGTCTACCAATTCTACTTTTGTCATAATCCTACCCCCCCTTTTTTGTTGTTGATTAATGGTCAGCTAAGCGGCAACATTAAAAAACCCATACATTAGCAAATTTTTCATGTCAATATAAAACAGTATTTATCAACACTTTTTTTATATTTAATGCCGTTATCGGGCTATATTGTTGCATTTGGGGAGAGTAATTGCTCAAGATCTCATATTTAAGTGTATAAATCC
>CAZBOB010000286.1:0-3181 GCA_964492995.1 uncultured Desulfobacteraceae bacterium
GCGTCCATGCCCCTCGCCCTTGCGGGCAGCTTGACAGCTGTCCAATTCTGCTATCGTGCAGAATTGCCTTTGGACTTGAACAAAATTGAACATTTTTCAATGGTCTCAATATTAAGTAAGCGTATTTTGATCTTGTCTTGCTTTAGGCTTTTTTTGTCTGTATGCATGGCGTTGTTATTCATTAGTTGTAAAGACGTCCTTAGTAGGTTTGGGTTTACCAAAGTAATACCCCTGTGCCATGGTCACTCCAATTTGTTTGAGCACATCCAATTGTACCTTTTGTTCCACTCCCTCACTGAGAACACATTCGCTAAATTCGGTAATTTTAGACACGGTTTCGTTAAGCTCTTTTAAGATATCATCACTTCGTCCCATACGACGAATGACTGTAATGCAAAACTTGACAATTTTAGGCCTGAATTTTTCCATCGTATATAGATCGAAAAATCCGCATCCGGTGTCATCTAATGATAAACATATTCTATTGTTTTTAAGATGTTTTATAATTTCATCCAAAGCTATGACCGAGTCAATTGGAAGATGCTCTGTAAGTTCAAAAATAAGACGGGGCCAAAAGGGCTTAAAACGTTCTTGAAAAATGAGATCCGTAAAAGCAGAACTTTTTAACAAGTCAGGTCCTATATTGATAGACATCCATAATATAGCTGGAATTTTTGTGATCCAATCCAAAGCTCTTTCAATGCATACCAACTCGATTTCTTCAGTTAACCCAAAATGTGCAGCAGCGCCAAATAAAAGGTCGGCTCCTTGTAACGAACTTTTGAATGATCCCCTTGATAATGCTTCGTATCCGACTATTTTTTCTTTGGGCAGAGAAACGATTGGCTGAGCAAAAGTCTCCACCTCTCTTTTTTCTAAAATTTGCAAGAGTTGATCGCGAGTTATGGGATAAAACGGATAGGAGACACTTGAAAGGGTTTTAAATAATTCGTCTAGTTTTTTGTTAATCCCATGAATATTCCGATAATCCTCTTGAATAGGAGTTATTATGATTTTGAAGTTTAACTTGCTGCCAGTTGCGATACCTAAATTGTTTTGTAATATTTCACGAATCAATCGACTGCCAGATGCTGTTAATACGGAAATTTGCTTCTCCATATCGATGGGTATAGACGACTGCCTCAATACAAAAGGTAAAAAGCATCTTCCCCAAAAAGGAGAAACAACAGGAGATAATATCTTATAACGCTGGAGGATTTTTTGGGCTATATTTCTATATCCCTTAACGATGTCATCCCATACTATTGAAGAAACGGCTGATCCGAATATAGCTTTAAAACGATCGGAATCTTCAATTTGGATTGCAAAAACATGGTTGCGTGATTCGGACATAGCGGCTTTACCTGAATAGAGCTATTAACAGAACATCCCTTTATTATTAAATATTATTAAATGAAAGACTGGCACGCAAAACTCTGATCAGGATGTTTTGCAAGACCTCTTGTATCAAAATCCTTAACTCGCGATTCCAGTGTGCAGGGAGATGAGGACTTTTCAAAAGCACCTCCGGTTTGAAATCGCAAATCCAGTATCCAGAAAATCCTTGACCGTTCGGAGCTAATTGTGTATGCATATTTCTGAATTTACTCGGATATTTTCTTTCCAATTTGATATAAATCCTTTGACGCTTTAATACCACAGGTTACTCAAAAAGCAAAGGTTTAACGCCTTTTGACTTTTTGCGAAACCATTAAAATTTAGTCTAAAGAAAGCCAACAATGAAAACTCGGACCGATACAGAACGATTTGCAAGATATCAATCAGTTGTCAATCTATTGTTAACCAAAGACAGCTTTTATAAGCCTGATATTTACGAGGCGCTGTCTTTCTCAATGGTCTGAAAAGTGACTGGATTACGATCTAACATCCAATGATTATCTGGAAAATCTTTCCCTCGTTTAAGTTCTATTATCTCAAAAATTTTTCTGTTATTCTCTATAAAGGAAAGAAAATGCCATAATCCGCTCTCGGATTTTGGACTTAAAAGTTTATCTGTCCATATTATGATTGCCGAATAAAGAGAAAGTTCTGCGTGACCGGACGGGAAAACAACTGGGCCGTTGCAGATGTGAAGTTAAATGATGACTGCGCAAAAGCTAAAAATGCCATCGTTTTCCCGGTCCGCGTCAACGCAGTGGTTATGAAGGTTTTCCATAAGCATCAAGATTAGATGCTTTTCGATATTTCTTCCATGACTTATCTAATGCTTTTAATTCGTTGTCATCGATTACATTTAATTTTTTTAGAGCGAACAGCATTGAGCGCATCGAAATTTCTGGAGGACGACTGTCGTGGTACTCTTGGCAATTTGGGCACCATTTCCTTGTGGGTTTAATTTTTCGGTCCTTCCAGATCGACTCGCGGAAAGCAGTCATTTTTTGACAAAAATCAGCGCACTCTTCCCAGGACATTTGAGGATTCCAAGTCCCCTTTAATTTTGCCATCATCTCTGGAAACCAAGCCCTTTGGGCATCGCCTGCTGCCATTAAAATAAATTTCCTTTGATCTCAATATTTATTCAAGTTTATATTTCTCAGCGGCGAGGGAACCGAGTCCGCTGAAGAAAATGTTGTACGCCCGGCATGGGCGTGAACTTATGGGGTGAAAGTCCACTATACGTGAATCCGGTTAATGTTTTTAGTACATTAACAAAAGTATTAGCCGAAGGCAAGGGCGGAACCGTGAGGGACCGTCCGAAGGGCTGGAGCGAAGCGTAAGGCGAGCCGCGGGCAAGAGTGACCAAAGGGAGCGGCAACCCCGAGTGCAAAGCTATGAGCCGACGAACAGAAACGGCATATAAGGCCCAGTCTCCGGGTGAGTTAGCACAACATAACGAAGCCCAGGGTTCGGGAGATAGGGTAAATGCTGCGGCTGTGTAGCGAAAGTTCACGTTCTTATCCGGGGAGATCTGCCTGAGTTTGCGTTCGTTTGGTCTATGTGGGCAAAAATGGGACATCCTATATTCCTTTTGTCAAGCATAAAGTGTAAATTTTTAATAAACGAATTATTTCAATAAGATATAAGAGTGGCTAATTTCCGGACGCACTTATCCTTATAGTTTATTAAAAAATTTTCGGCGAATCTCTCACAAGTACGAACCCTACTTCTGATCGTTACGTTTATCCGGCCTTACTGTATTAGCAGTAGCGCTGATCATCCC
>CAZBOB010000287.1:0-3175 GCA_964492995.1 uncultured Desulfobacteraceae bacterium
ATTTGAAAAATTTGATGAATATAACATCAGGTACGTGGTATTGCGATGGTTCGACGAGGTTCCGTTAACACTTCAAGGAGAAGATAAATTAGAAAGCGTCAACGATATCGATATCCTCGTGGACACCGAAGACTTTAAATTATTGGCACTTATTGCCAGCCAGCATCCCGGAAACATCAGATTTGATGTTTATAACCGAACCGGAAGGCGAGGTATGTCTTATGCGTCAATGCCCTATTATCCACCGGCCCTGGCTTCAATTATTTTAGACAAAAGAGTGCTTTATCACGATACTTTTTACGTCCCGGAGGCATTGACGTATTTCAGGTCTCTGGCTTTTCATCTGGTTTATCATAAAGGCCTGGATTCGGGTATTCCATCAGGCTGTCACCTCCAAAGTAATTCAAATCCTAAACGGCCTTATCAACGTTTTCTGACGGAATTAGGCCAAGGGCTCGGTATAAAAATTGAGCAGCCATACACTCTGTTGGGACTGCACGAATATCTTAAGCAATGCGGCTGGGAGATGCCTTATGACCTTTTTGAACGCTGGCCCCATAAAAGCCCCTGGCATCAGTATCTGCTGGAGCAGGAGACCAAAGTCCTGGAACATTGGGCAGAGAAGCTCCCCAATTTGCTGGTTTTCTTTATCCGTCAGGACCTTATTGAACACAATAAAACTGATATGGTTTATCAGATGCTGGAAGAAAAATTCAGCATTTTAAAAAAAGAACAACTCGATCAGCAGCAAATAGGCCGAGTCATGCATAAAGTGCGCGGCGGCAACTGGATCGCGCATAACGGCACATGGATAATCCCACCTCAAATTGCTGTTATATGCTACGACCATAATCCTGTACCGCTGGCAGAAACAGATGTGAATAAAATAAAGAGCCATCCCTTTGTCAAAAATAAAAATGTTTTTCATAAACAGGAAATAAGAACGCGCCTTACAAACAAAGATAATATCCCTGAGAAGGTTTTCGGCATTCATGGTAGCGATAATGCCTATGAGGCTCAGCACATGCTGCGCATAATATATACCGAAAACACACCAGACGTTAATCGGAAGCTCTTTGAAAACGTACAAAGAAATATAACCTAAGAGAAGATAGATTTTCTAAAAAATTGTATATGCAAAAAGCTAAACGTATATTTGTAATAGCGGATTTCAAGGACGAGTCACCCAAATCTATTCGTGTCTCACAGCGAATGTGGGTTAAAGGCCTGCTACGTCTCGGCTGCGATGTGCAGCGGTTCAGTTATAGAAGCATAATGATACAATGCAGCCCATTCCACAGCAAGCGAATCGCGCTGCATTTTGCAAAGAAAAAAGCTGATCACCTTCTCGTGGAACAAATCAAGCGATATTACCCGGATATTGTTTTTGTGCTAAGTATGAAATATCTTGATGCTGAAACTGTTACCGCAATGCGCCAAGTCGCTCCAAAAGCCATCTTTGTCAGCAGGGACGAAGATCCATTCCCCTTCCAAAATCCTGATCGCATAGCAATTGCTCAGCAAACAGACCTCGTAACAACCACAAGTGCAGGTAGATTCCTTCAAACCTATAAAGATGCAGGAGTGC
Source organism: uncultured Desulfobacteraceae bacterium (assembly GCA_964492995.1). Classification (GTDB taxonomy): domain Bacteria; phylum Desulfobacterota; class Desulfobacteria; order Desulfobacterales; family UBA11574; genus S5133MH16. The sequence continues at coordinate 1,589 of CAZBOB010000287.1, forward strand.
CGCACTGTGCCTTTATACCCAATATGTGCGATCCTGATATACAGTATAAATATGACGTGGAAGAAAAATGGAAAAAAGATATCTTATTCACGGGCAAAGCTGAGCATACGAGGCTTGACCGTAATAATGAAAGATACAACCTTATTTATCAACTTAGCCAGACGCCTAACGCCAGGATTTATGGAGCCTTTGGCATCCCCATGGTTGAAGGCATAGACTACTTTTACGCTATTAGCGGCAGTAAGATAGGTCTGAGTATTAGTATAACCAATGACGTAAGGCTCTATCATTCAGACAGACTTATTAATTACCTTGCTTGCGGCACATTCGTTCTTGCAAAGAGGGTCCCGGATTCAGAGCTGCTTTTTCAAGATGGAGTACATTTGAAATACTTTGATTCTGCCGAAGAGTTTTTTGAATTAGCTGACTGGTACCTGCAACATGAGCAGGAGCGAGAAAAAATTGCAAAGGCAGGCATGGAAAGAGCGCACGCCGAATTCAATTGTGAAAAAGTCGCTGGAAACATGCTCGATTTAATTGAAAATAGCACTTATAATGCCCCTTGGGCAACCATTTTGTGACTGAGCGTAGAATGTAGGAGTATGATAACCTGATTAATAAAACCAAAATGATAATGAAAAACTGCATTCGCTGCAACTTATGTGGAAACACAAAACACAATTTTCTCTTCTATGGAAAGGATCGTTTGCATGGGGGAAAAGGCACCTTTTCATATGTAATGTGCGTAGGATGCGGTCTTGTTTACATGAATCCACAAATCTCTAGCAAAAACCTCATGAGCTTTTACCCGAGTAATTATGGCCCATATCAACCTAAATTAGCTAAAACAGACCAAACCAACAGGAAAAAATATAGGAAAAGCTCTTTGCCGACCTCTGTTTACCGAAAGTTAAATAAGCATACCAGTTTGCTGGATATTGGCTGCGGAAGTGGCAAATTTCTAAATGAAATTAAGAATCTTACTGGCTCTCAGATATATGGGATAGACATCTCCCAAACGGCGGTGACTGTGGCAAAAAATAATTATGGAATAGATATTTTCTGCGGCACTATCACAGAATCTCCTTTTGCGAGTAACAGTTTTGATTTAATTACTGCTTGGTCATATTTGGAGCATGTGCCTAATCCCTCACAGGTTTTAGAAAAATTATATGATCTATTAAAACCCGGCGGTGACTTTGTCCTAAGCTGCCCAAACTTTGATAGTTTTAATGCCAGATTATTTAGGAATAAATGGTATCACCTTGATTGCCCAAGACACCTTTATATTTATACACCTAAAACTATTTCAAGTCTTATAGAGAAAAATGGTTTTTTTGTTAAAAAGATAATCTATGAAAAATCTTCAAAGGGATTACTTGGTTCACTTCAGTATTATTTTTACGGAGATAACTTTGACCGCAAACACCGTAATAAAATCAAAAGATCATCTCTGGCAAAAGCTATTGTTTCACCATTAGCAAGAATAATAGCACTGCTAAAAAAGGCTGACACGATGATTGTCCACGCCAAAAAAGAGAAGAAGCTATGAAACTACTTGTGATAATTAGCAATCCAACGCGTGCA
>CAZBOB010000288.1:0-3168 GCA_964492995.1 uncultured Desulfobacteraceae bacterium
GCATTTGTCGATACGATCAAATCCATCAAAGAGACCATTATTACCAACATTGTATTGATCGGTCAGATACCTGCCCCCACGTTTAAAGAGAAAAGACGCACCAGTGTTTTTATGGAGAGACTGGCGGATTTTGGTGTCGATGAATGCACAACCGACGGTTACAGAAATCCGATCGGCATTATCAAGGGAACATCGGAAACAAAGCCGCCTATTTTTGTGGTTGCACACCTTGATACCATTTGGGGGGCAGACATCGATCATTATTATACCATCAAGGAAAATTCAATGACCGGCGCGGGCGTCACGGAGAATTCCATCGGTGTCGGGGTTCTGGTCTCATTGCCGGAAATTCTTCGAAAATTAAACTTACGTTTTGAATCCGACATCGTTCTGGCGGGTGTTATACAATCTTTAGGCAAGGGAAATCTTAGAGGCATCAGGCACCTTTTAAAAACATGGAGTACTCCCATAAGAGGTGCTGTTTGCATTGAAAGTTATGAACTCGGAAGACTTAACTATTACGCTGACGGCATGACTCGATGTGAAGTTGACTGCAACATTTCTACAACCAATGGATGGGAACACAAATTCAAACCCAATGCGATTCTGATATTAAATGAGGTGATCAATCAGATTTTAAAGCTGTACTTGCCTCAAAGACCCCGCTCAAGGGTAATCATCGGGAAAATTTCGGGCGGCTTCAAGCATGGGACGATCGCTTATGATGCAAAACTCGGCTTTGAGATTCAAAGCAACTCAGACAAAATGGTAAAATCGATTTTCAACAACATTAAAGATATAGTAGAAGGTATAAGTCACGAACATGAAGTTGAGCTGAAGCTAAAAACGTTAAGCAATATTAATGCAGCAAGAATAAAGTTTAATCATCCCCTGGTAAAAAGTGCGGTAGATGTTATGAAAAAACTTGAGCTAACACCGATAAGCGAACCGAGTGAATCCGAACTTTCAATTTTTCTTTCACGCAAGATACCGGCGGTGACCCTCGGAATTACCCGGGGAGAAAACCATCAACATATAAATGCCACCGCCGAAATTGAACCCATGTTTAAAGGGATCGCACAGATTATCGGAGTAATTACGGCCATTGACAGCGGGGTGTGCGATGAAGAGTAGCTGGCTTGAAAAAAATACATTCCATTATTCCGAATTTAACGATCTCAATCGACTTGTAGAGGAAAAACAAAGAAAAAATTTGAAAATTTCTCTGTGCCTGCCGACCTTAAATGAAGAAAAGACCATAGCAAAAGAAATTCTGATAGTGAAATCAGAGTTAATGACCCGCTATCCGCTTCTGGATGAAATTGTTGTTGTCGACTCCGAATCAACAGACAAAACCAGAGAAATCGCCAGATCATATGGTGCCGATGTTTATAAAGCACCGGAAATTTTACCTGATCTTGAACCGTTCACAGGCAAAGGTGAAAATCTCTGGAAAGCCCTTTATGTTACAAAGGGTGATATAATCGTTTACATTGATGCAGACATAAAAAATATTCACCACAGATTTGTATATGCTCTTTTAGGGCCGCTTATCCTTTTTGATAATATTAAATACGTTAAGGCCTTTTATGACAGACCGATAGCTATCGGAAAAAGCAAAATCAGGCCCACCGGCGGCGGCCGGGTTACTGAACTTGTGATTAGACCCCTGTTTTCTCTCTTTTTCCCGGAACTCACCCAGATTTTACAACCTTTATCGGGTGAATATGCCGGTTTTCGAGAAATATTTGAAACAATTCCGTTCCCCATAGGGTACGGGGTTGAAACCAGCATGATTCTCGATATCTATGAAAAATGGGGACTTGATGTCATTGCTCAGGTTGATCTTGACAGACGAATTCACAGAAATCAGGATACAAGGGCATTAGGAAAAATGGCGTTTGTTATTCTTATGACTTTTATCAATCGCAAAAGACAATACGGATTGATCGATTTAAAAGAAGATCTCTTCAATGAAATGATACAGTATAATCTTATAAAAAACGAATACAAGCCGGATATTTTTCAAGTAGAAGGGCACGAAAGACCGCCAATTATAGAAATCCCGGCCTATCGAGAAAAATTTAAAAAAAAAATTAAAAAGTCATACTAACATTGCCGAATTCTAAATTAATCGACCGATGCAACCGCAAACTGAACTATCTTCGCATATCAATTACCGACCGTTGCAATCTTAGATGCATATACTGCGTACCCTACGATTTTATTCCAAAGCTCCCCCATAAAGAAATATTAAGCTATGAAGAAATTCTGCGCATTATCAGGATAGGTGTATGTCTCGGGATTTCCAAGGTTCGGATAACCGGGGGGGAACCTCTTGTCAGAAAAGGTGTTTATGGTTTTCTGAAACGGTTAACTAAAATTGAAGGGCTTCTGGATATATCTCTGACCACCAACGGTGTTTTTCTGAAAGATAATATAAATAAAATCAAATCCGCCGGCATAAAAAGAATAAATATCAGCCTGGATACCTTAAACAGAAAAAAGTACAGGAAGATTACCGGGTATGATTTCTTTGATCAAGTCTGGGAAGGAATAGAGCTGGCCCATAAGATGGGTTTTGATCCGGTTAAGCTTAATGTAGTGCCACTCAAAGGGATCAACGATGATGAATTGACGGACATTGCCGCATTATCAATTGACTATCCATTTCACATACGCTTTATCGAATATATGCCCATGGGAACCAACCAAATGGAGAGTGACCATCATTTACTTTTTCCTGAAATAAAAAAACGCATCCATCAATTCGGAAAGCTGATCCCGGTTGAAAAAGACATGAATGACGGCCCGGCCGAACGGTTTAAGTTTGAATCGGCCAAAGGAGAAATTGGTTTTATACGCCCAATAAGCCAGCATTTTTGTAACACATGTAACCGGCTGAGATTAACGGCAAGCGGTCAGTTACGCCCATGTCTTATGTCGGATGTACAGGTTGATCTTAAAACACGGCTCAGGAAAGGATGCTCCGATGTTGAGCTGGCTGATATTTTTCTTAAGGCGGTTCGTTTAAAACCGTTGGGGCACAATTTGTCTGGTGATCATCCTGTCGGGGTTTCGGCTCAGATGTGTGCCATTGGCGGATGAAAAGAGACCTTTGCAAAACGCCCCTTTTTGCCCAATTTCTGCGTCAGACTCAAATTTTAA
>CAZBOB010000289.1:0-3139 GCA_964492995.1 uncultured Desulfobacteraceae bacterium
TCTTAAATTGTTATTCACGGAATGCACTTTTCTATTTATTAAAATCTCAATGGAGACAAAAGCCGAACAGCAAAGATAAGCATCGAAATTATTATTACAACCCTAAATGAGCGAAAGTCGAGGATGCCCCAGATTCAAGGCATCAAGGACGAAGCCCCGCTTGATAACGCGGGATAAACCTCCGTCGTCTACTGCGAGTCCTTGATAACGAAAAAGATCCCCGCTTAAGGCGGGATTTCGCTTTGCTCAAGGCGCTTTCATCGGCTTTCCTAAAAGGTAAACAAAATGGGATTTTTTATAAATTTTATATCTCATTTATAGTCGTGTTATGAAAATTCATCTAAAGCTACTAAAATACTAAGTAAATCAAATAAAAAAGGGGGACAACCTTGACAATATACGCCAGAGGCGTATAATATCATTATGATATTCATCGAAACTTCCATTTTTACTAAGGAAATTCAACGCCTGCTCCCGGACGAAAAATATCGAATGTTGCAAACAGTATTGATGCTCCGGCCGGATGCCGGAAACTTGATCCGAGGAAGTGGAGGTTTACGGAAAATTCGTTGGAGTCTTCCTGGTAAAGGAAAACGCGGGGCATTGCGAGTCATTTACTATTGGAGTCCTCCCGACACTATTTTCATGCTTTTTCCATATAGAAAGACTGAACAAGAAGACCTAACCACGGATCAGCTCAAGCTGCTCCGTAAAATGGTTAAGGAGTTGTTATCATGAAAAAGGAGCATTTTGAAAAGCTAGTCGCCAGTATCAAAGAAGCTGGCGAGATCAAGGCTGGACATAAAGTGCCAAGCCGAGTTTATGAAATCAAGCCGCCTGAAATCAAGACCGTAAGAGAGAAACTCAATGTTTCACAGAGTGAATTCGCTCTTATGATAGGAGTCAGTGTTAGAACCTTGCAGAATTGGGAACAAGGTAGAAGGAAACCGGAAGGGCCGGCTAAGGCATTATTGCGCATCGCATCAAAAAATCCACGCGCTGTGCTTGATGCCTTACATGCGGAATAGAATCGGCCATCAACGCAACAGGATTTGCATATCAAAAGTATAAGAGTGCTTTAGAAAAAATGGGGTCAAAGGCAAACTTGATCCCATTTCCTTTCTAAGCAGATAGTGGTTGGGTAGTCCGGAAATTATTGATTTCCCTTGTTTTATGGAATGCGATTCCGGGCCATTCTTTCATGCAATAGTCGAGTTGGAACTCACTGGTTGTGAGATAGGCCCTGGATCTTTCGGCATCCCTTACCATGTTGGACCTGTTTTTTTTCTCAAAATCCGCCATCTTTTTAGGATCATCGCATTCGACCCACCGCGCGACATTATAATCAACAGGTTCGTAAACCGCATCAACGCCATATTCGGACCTTAAGCGTTCCATTGTGATGTCAAACTGAAGATTCCCCACAGCCCCTAATATATAGCCGTTTCTGGCAACCGGTCTAAAAACCTGAACAACCCCCTCTTCCGCGAGCTGGACCAGTCCTTTTTGAAGATGTTTTGCCTTCATGGGGTTCTTGAGAATGGCCTTTTTGAAAATTTCAGGGGCAAAATTGGGAATTCCGCAGAATTTTAAGGGCTCCTTTTCCGTAAATGTGTCACCGATCTTTATGGTACCATGGTTATAAATGCCGATGATATCGCCTGGATAGGCTTCCGACACGATTTCACGCTCATTGGCCATGAAAATGGTGGGATTTGAAAATGTAACATCTTTTCCGATTCTGTGGTGAACGGCCTTCATTCCTCTGGTAAATTTGCCCGAGCAGATCCGGATAAATGCGATTCTGTCCCGGTGTGCCGGATTCATATTGGCCTGAATTTTAAACGCAAAACCCGAGAAGGGTTCCTCATAGGGAGAAACTTTTCGTGTAACCGCCGCCCTGGGACCCGGAGACGGCGCCATCTCCACAAAGGCGTCCAGCATCTCTTTTACACCGAAATTGTTGATGGCACTCCCAAAAAAAACAGGCGTCTGGTTGCCTTTTAAGTAATGGTCAAGTTCAAAGGGCGCTGCAACGCCCTCGATGAATTCAATATCCTCTCTCAAGTCATGGGCTTGGCTTCCTAACATCTCATCGAGTTTGGAGTCGGAAAGATCGTTTATCACCATGCCTTGCCTGTGGCGCGATTCCCGGCCGGGCGTAAAAAGGTGAAGCTCTTTTTTATAGAGGTTGTAAACCCCTTTGAATCTTTTCCCCATGCCGATGGGCCAGGAAAGGGAGGTGCATTCGATCTGGAGTTTATTCTCAATATCATCAAGAATATCCAGGGGTGTCATGCCCTCCCTGTCCAGTTTGTTAATAAAGGTAATGATGGGCGTGTTGCGCATGCGGCAGACTTCCATGAGCTTTTCGGTCTGGGGCTCAACCCCCTTGGCGTTGTCGATGACCATAAGGGCGCTGTCAACGGCTGTCAGAACCCTGTAGGTATCCTCGGAGAAGTCCTGATGTCCGGGCGTGTCCAGAAGATTTATCTCAAAGTTTCGGTAATTGAATTTCATCACCGACGTGGTGACGGATATGCCCCGTTCCTTTTCGATGGCCATCCAGTCGCTGGTTGCATATCTTTCCGCCTTGCGGGCCTTTACGGCGCCGGCCTGCTGAATGGCCCCGCCATAAAGAAGGAGCTTTTCGGTCAATGTGGTCTTGCCTGCGTCCGGATGGCTGATGATGCCAAAGGTCCGGCGTTTGTCGATTTCTTTTTTGTTATTGTTCATGGTGTATTTATTAAACGGCTCGGATTTTTTACAACTTAATGAAAATATAGGATATTTTTTGAGGCTTGAACGCTTGCCTCGAAAATGGAATACTGGAATACTGGAAGATTGGTTTTTAAAAGGATATTAGCCATTTTTAATATTATCGTAAACACAAATTTTACCATTAACCCAATATTGCATTATGCCAGAACCCATTATTTCATTATTCCAGCATTCCACCATTCCAATTGGGGCGAAGCCCCTGACTTGATATTTGTTTTCTCTGAACGCTAGTTCAGTCCGTTTTTATATTTCCGTTTCTTTACGGAAAGCGTTTTTTTATACAGCCTGATGGATTGTGGGGTCACCTCCACCATCTCGTCATCTTTTATAAAATTTATGGCCCTTTCGAGGGTCATGG
>CAZBOB010000290.1:0-3128 GCA_964492995.1 uncultured Desulfobacteraceae bacterium
AATTATCGCCTTTCTTGAACTTAAACAAAAATTGACATTTTTCAAAGGTCTCATTCCGTTACAATACGGAAGAAAATTTTTTGACTCCGGCTTTAAGGGAAACAAATGAATTTTGATATTGTCATACATAACGGCGTTATTATCACGGTGAATCCTGATTTTGATATCATTGAGAACGGTGTGGTTTGTATAAACAAAGGAAAGTTCGTCAGGATTGAAGCACGGGCGAATGATAAGCCTTTGCCTGAAGCAGAACAAATAATTGATGCGAACGGCGGTATCATTATGCCCGGTCTGGTAAATACCCATACCCATCTTCCCATGACATTGTTTAGAGGGCTTGCCGATGATCTTCCTCTGGCGCTATGGCTGGATGAATTCATCTTTCCATGCGAAGCAAAATATTTAACTCCCGAAACTGTCCGGCTTGGAACAGTTTTAGCTTGTGCAGAAATGATACTCTCGGGAACAACGACCTGCTGTGACGGATATTTTTTCGAAGATGATGTTGCATCGGCGGTTTATCAATCAGGAATCAGGGGAGTATTAGGACAGGGTGTTATCGATTTTCCTGCGCCGGGCGTGCCGGATCCGTCAGACAATATCAAGAACGCGGTGAGGTTTGTTGAAAAATGGCAGGGTGTATCTCCTTTAATAACCCCCTCAATATTTTGCCATTCTCCTTATACATGTTCTGAAGAGACACTAAAAAAGGCCAAAGCCGCCTGTGATTCAAAAGCACTTCTTTTCCAGATACATGCGGCTGAAACCAAAAGCGAATATGTCCGGATTCAGACAGAACAGCATACGACTCCGGTCAAGTACCTGGATAGAATCGGCATCCTGGATCAAAATACGCTGATTGTTCACGGCATATGGCTGGATGATGATGACATCGAGATCATCGCAAAACGCCAGTCAAAGGTTTCCCATAACCCCCAGAGCAATATGAAGCTTGCCTCGGGCATTGCACCGGTTCCGAGTCTATTGAACGCCGGCGTGACCGTCGGTCTTGGTACGGACGGATGTGCCAGCAACAATGATTTGGATCTTTTCCGGGAAATGGACACGGCTGCCAAGCTTCATAAGGTGAATCTTCTCGATCCCACGGTCATGGATGCCAGGACCGTATTGAAAATGGCGACACGAGACGGCGCAAAAGCCATAGGCTTTGATAAACATATCGGCTCCCTTGAACCGGGCAAGCAGGCAGATGTCATTATTGTCGATACCAGCAAACCCCACCTGGTTCCCATGTACAACTCCGTATCCCATATTATTTATACCGCTCAGGGTTCGGATGTCAGGGATGTCATGGTTGCCGGAAGAATTCTTGTAAGAAATCATAACCTTATGACCATAGACCTAAAAGATATACTCGAAAGAGTTGCTGCTATAAGTCAGGTCATAAAAAGAAATAAATTGGTTTAGGGAGCTTATATGAATTTGAAAAATATTATCAGATCGGCACGGGGCCGAAAACCGGTTGATCTTGTTTTGGTCAACACACGGATCATAAATGTCTTCTCAGGGGAAATTTTTTCCGGTGATATTGCTATTGCGGATGGATATATCGTAGGGTTTGGGCCATATGCAGCCAAAAACACGGTGGATATTGGCGGACGCTTTGTGGCTCCCGGTTTTATTGATGCCCACGTTCATATTGAAAGTTCCATGACATGTATTACCGAGTTTGCCCGAGCTGTGGTTGCTTGCGGCACCACCAGCGTGGTGGCCGATCCCCATGAAATTGCCAATGTGCTCGGTACTGAGGGAATAAACTATATGCTCCGGTCGAGCGAGGGTCAGCCCATGAATATTTATTTCACCCTCCCGTCCTGCGTTCCTGCCACAACCATGGAAACTTCGGGTGCAACGCTCACGAAAGAGGATCTTTTGCCGTTTATGGGCCATGAGCGGATTTTGGCATTGGCCGAAATGATGAACTATCCGGGTGTAATCAACCAAGATCCGGAAGTTCTGGGCAAAATAAATATGGCAAAAAGAGAGCGGAAACCTGTGGACGGTCACGCTCCCGGACTTTCCGGTCATGACCTTTATGCCTATATGGCCGCCGGAATTTCGAGTGATCATGAATGCACCACCGATCGGGAGGCAAAAGAAAAACTTGATTTAGGAATGCACATCATGATCCGGGAAGGGACGGCCGCGAAAAACCTGGAAGCACTAATCCCGGTTGTAAACGAGCGAACCGCTCGCCGTATGATGTGGTGTACGGATGACAGACATCCCCAAGACATACTGGAAAAAGGGCATATCGATTCAATGGTTCGTAAAGCCATATTTGCCGGCCTTGATCCTGTGATTGCGATTCAAATGGCCACAATAAATGCTGCCGAATATTTCAGGATCGAAAATGTCGGCGCGATTGCGCCCGGCCGAAGAGCGGATCTGGTGGTGTTTTCAGATCTTGACTCCCCATACATAGAGGCTGTGTATTGCGGCGGTGTTCGGGTGGCTGAAAATGGAAAGATTTCACCGGAAATCGCGACCCCCGATCCTGTTCTTTTTCCACCGTCCATGAACGTTGACATTGAACAAATAGATTTTTCAATCCCGGCGGAAACCGGGCGAATCAGAGTCATCGATATCGTGCCGGACCAGATAATAACCGGGCACCGCATTGTTGACGCGATGAGATCACAAGGCAAGGCCTCTGCCGACATATCTCGCGATATTTTGAAAATTGCGGTTATTGAACGGCATACCGGGTCGGGCAATATGGGAAAAGGTTTTGTCAGAGGTTTCGGCTTGAAGCGTGGAGCCATTGCATCGAGTGTGGCCCATGACTCCCACAATATCATTGTTGTGGGAACCACCGATGATGACATGAACGCTGCACTCCGGGCTATCGTCAAAATGGGAGGCGGGCTGGCGGCGGTATATGACAACAAGGTCTGTGCCGGTCTTGCCCTTCCCATTGCAGGGCTTATGTCCCGGGAACCGGTTAAAGCGGTGGGTGATAAGATAGACCGCCTGATCCATGTCGCCAGGGAGTTCGGCACAACACTTGACGATCCTTTTATGACGCTTTCGTTTTTGGCACTTCCTGTTATTCCTGAGCTAAAAATCACGGATAAAGGGCTGGTTGATGTTGCCCGGTTTAA
>CAZBOB010000291.1:0-3125 GCA_964492995.1 uncultured Desulfobacteraceae bacterium
AAAAAAGAAACAAATTCTCTGAGACCTCTGCGACTCAGCGGTGATTTTAAGTTATTCAATTATAATACGATACCGTATTTAAGAATACGTGAACTTAGTGGCAATAAAAGAAGAACAGCAATCAACTTAATTAGCAGGGAAAAAGTTATGAACGAAAATATGATGTTAAGAGAAAAAGAGATTCATTTGCGAGATTATCTGAATATCTTAAGCAAAAGAAGATTTATGGTTTTTTCGATTTTTATTATCATTTTCACGGTTGTTGTTATTAGCACCCTGACGGCAACGCCTATTTATGAGGCATCCACGAGGTTGCTCATCGAAAAAACCGACGCCAGTCCATTAATGCCCCATTACGGTTATGTACAGTATGATCCTGAATTTCTCCAGACCCAGGCACAAATTATCACCAGCTATCCGGTTGCAAAAAAAGTCGTGAAACAGCTCAACCTTGAGCAAACGTACGACAGCTACGTTGCCGGTATGGATGAATCCGGTTTTTCGTTGAATGCTGTGGTCGGCTGGATCAAAGATTTTTATGCGGTTGTCTCTAAAATTACCGGTAATGTTTTTGCACGGCCGGTGAAAACCATTGGGGAAGAAGAAGAGATCTCCAGAGCCGATGTCATTGCCAAAATGATCAGTTCTGCTGTTACCGTTGAACCGGTGGAAGAAACGAAGATCGTAAACTTAAGTTTTATGTCGGCAAATCCCGAACTGGCCGTGATGATTGCCAATGCCACGGCAAAGGCGTATATGGAACAACTTTTGGAAATGAAGATGCAGGCGTCCAATTACAATCAGAAATGGATGGGAATCAAGGGTGAAGAGGAGGCTAAAAAACTAAAAAAAGCGAAAAAAGCACTCAATGAATACATGAAGGCCAATGATATTGTGACGATCGAAGACCGGGTCACCATCATACCCCAGAAACTGGCCGGACTCGGCAGCGAATTGGCACAGGCCGAGACCCGGCAAAAGGAGTTTGAAACCATTTACAAGAAAATTAAAAAGTCTCTCAACAACTTCGAAGAGCTCGAAACCAACCCTGTTATTGCCGACGACCCGGCCTTGAAATTGATACGGGATCAGATACTTAAAGTCGAGCAGAATATCATGGAGCAATCCAAAAAATACGGCCCCAAGCATCCGGTCATGCTTCGAGTGAAGAGCGAACTTGCGATTTTGCAAACCAAACGGAATCAGGAGATCCGGCACATTATAAAAACAGTTAAAAATAGATATGAGCTGGCCAATTCCAATACGCGGGATTTAAGGGGACTGCTGGAAAAAACCAAAAAAGAGGCGGTCGGTCTGAATGAAAAATTTGTCCAGTACGAAATTCTGAAACGAGAAATTGAAAATCATCAGAAACTTTTCGATGCCTTAACCAGCAGAGTCGGGGAGCAGAGTATTACGGAAAAGGCACAAAACATTAATGTATGGGTTGTGGAGAAAGCCAAGGTGCCTGAATTTCCCTCAAAGCCGAACCGGAAAAGAAATATTCTCCTGGGCCTGATTATGGGACTTTTCGGCGGGGTAGGTCTGGCCTTGTTCCTGGAATACCTGGACAATACGATAAAAACGCCGGATGATGTCGAGGAGAGATACAATATACCGGTCCTGGCCACCATCTCCAAATTAAAGAATAAAAGCAAAACCCTCTACACGCTGGTTCTGGATGAACCGTCAAGTGCCCTTGCAGAGAGCTTCAAATCCCTGATGGCATCCATTATGCTGTCTTCCTCTGATTCACCGCCCAAAACCATTCTGGTCACCAGCATGGCGCCCAAAGACGGCAAGACCACCATCGCTTTAAACCTTGCCGTGGCTATTGCCGGATCCGGAAGTGAAGTCCTTCTCATTGACTGCGACTTGAGACGGCCCATGCTGCATCAGGTTTTCGGACTCGACAACACCAAGGGGTTGAGCACGTTTATTGCCGGCACGTCTGATATAAAGATTATTCAGGATGTGCAGCCCAAGAACCTCAGCATCATCACGTCCGGCCCGATTCCGCCGAATCCTTCCGAACTGCTGATTTCGAAAAAATTGAAAGAACTTGTTCATTCGCTCAAAGATCAATTCGATTTTATCATATTTGATACAGCACCTCTTATATCGGTTTCCGACACATTGATCATGAGTAAAATCGTTGATGCAAGCCTGATCGTTACCCGTTTCGGAAAGACAACCTATGACATGATGAACCACGGGTTGAAGCAACTGGCGGGTATCGAGTCAAAGGTTATCGGTACGGTTATTAACGCGGTTGATGAAAAAAAGAGCGGATATTATTATTACCATTATTACAAGGAGTACCATCAATATTATTCGTCAGACAATCAGAAATGATCGATATCCACTGTCATATTCTTCCGGGTGTGGACGATGGCGCCGCCGATTTGGGTGAATCCGTTAAAATGGCAAAAATCGCTCTTGCAGACGGTATTGTTAAGATTGTTGCCACACCGCATATTGACAATCCGTTCATAACCAAACAATCCTTATGCATATGCCATGAGATGCTGACACGAACCCTTGACGAGAAACATATACCCGTAGATATCTTTCTGGGCGGCGAAGTGGCGGCTCATATGGATTCATCCAAGTTCAATCTCCATACCCTGAACGGGACAAAATATATTCTCCTAGAGTTTCCTGCCGGCCACCTGCCCAAAAGTGCCGGAGAACTCATATTTAACCTGATTTTAAACGGGTTTTACCCCATCATCGCTCACCCGGAGCGGAATTCTTCCATTCTTAAAAACCCTGATACGCTCTTTAATTTATTGAACCAGGAGGTTCTGCTCCAGATTACGGCGGGCAGCATTACCGGCATGTTCGGCACGGACACAATGGCGTGTGCCCGATTTCTACTGCGAAAGGGCGTGGTCAGCTTTATTGCGTCAGATGCTCACTCCGCGAGTCATCGGCGACCGGTCCTTTCCAAAGCGGTCCGGGCGGTCGGTAAAATTATCGGCAAAGAAAATGCCCTGAAACTGGTTACCACAAATCCCCGGGCCATGCTGGCCGGTGAGCCGGTTTTCAGAAGTCAGCCCGCCAAACTAACGGCGGATAAAAAGGTCTGAAGGGTTACTGAAAAAGATGAACATCGAACATCG
>CAZBOB010000292.1:0-3107 GCA_964492995.1 uncultured Desulfobacteraceae bacterium
TAGCATATTTCATGCCAAGATTGTCGACGGCTTCGTTCATCACCGTTTTATCAATAATCCCGCTGCTGAATACCTCAATATGATTTTCTGAAAAGGCCAGCGCTTAATCGTAAAGTTCTGGCTTTTTTTTCGGCGGGACTATAGATAAAACGCTTACTAGATATCTCACAATTTTGAAACCTCAAAAAGCCTGCGATCAATCGCAGATATTCAAAGTATAGATACCGAAAGCATTAGGTGTTGTGAAAAGCGGCGCCCAATGCGAGCCACCCCTTCTCACAATCACCCTGGATGCACATGTTAGTGCAAGTAAGTTCCAAGTCTACCATTCAGGTTTTAATCCTTTGGTCTGAATATATTTTTTTCCAGGCCGGGCATCTATTTCAATATCACCTATCTCGACGTATTTCTCTTGATCTATTATTTCTCTGACGATACAACAAAAAGTGTCAAGCTTCTCCTTATCACTCTTCTTCAAATCATTCCCTTGATGACGGATAATGGCGTCAAAGACTTCCTTCGCTGGCCAGGGAATAATCGGGCGTCCGTTTTCAACAAAATAGACGGATTCATGTCTGAGAGATTCTGTGTATGGGCTCTGGTACAAAAAATGAAACAACTCGATAATCTCACTATCTTGAATGTCCTTTTCAAAAAGCTTTTTGATCAGATCTGTGCTTCTCATAACCGCGTTTGAGGATATTTCTTTTCCGTTGATTGAACAACGAGTATCTGTAGCATCCACTGCAGCTACGGTTGTTTCAGGGACCATGAATCCGGATTTCTGAGCGTATGTAAGCAAATCTGGAAAAGCTTGGTGGGGACGGCTTGAGAATAGGGCCGTGCCAACTAATAAGTATAACATCATTAGATTATCGGCAGGATCGGCAGTATGCTTGGCCCCCCATGTCACGGTGTCATCGGGCACTAGAGTTACAACGTTGAGATTGCTTTTCTTTAATAAAAGAATCGATCCCCGATCCAGCAATACTATGGCAGACGGGAAATGGCTAAAAGGGATTCTCGAACGCTCTGATCTCAGTACTTCAAGCGCTTTCTGTATGGTGATGGACGACGTAAAAGCAAAGATAAAGGAATGTGGGCGAAGATCATGACCCGTATTGCCGAAATAGTGCTTAGTCAATGAACGGATACTGTGTATATTCTCAATCGAGTTCGACAGTTCCTTCGATGTGAGATTGGATTTGATCTCAATCGTAACCAAAGCCGATTCTACCGGGACAGTTGCAACAGATTGCAGGTCGAGGAATTTTACGAGACTCGAGTTATCAGCAATAATGATATCTTGTTCATTGCTTTGTATGCCCGATGCGCTTATGATCGTTCCATTCACAAAATCGTATGAAGATGGCAAATAATTCGAGAGAAACTGCGCAACGATTCCTTCCCGTCCTTTCCCCTTTAATCCCTTGTGTTCAAGCTGTGATGTGATCTCTTCAAAATCAATCATCATCTTTTTCGCGGTGCTCTTTATAATTTTGAATAGTTTCATTATTCTAAAGTCCAGAAGAATCACTAACGACCTGTAGCAGCAAGAACTAACCCAAGCTTGCCGCGTATGCGCTACCGCACTTCTTGCCGTCTGGTGAATGCAATGATTATACGTATATTAGTTTTATGGAATCTGAATCAATATTAAAACAGCTGCACAGTTTTTTTAAGGTATTTGTCGTTGTTTTGGTTGAACAAGACCTTATTTGCTTTAAACATGACATACCAAAGATATAGATGGATTCTGTCTTTTTCGTTTTTAATTTTTACCTTTGAAAATTTTTGATAAATTTCAGCATAACTGTCTTTGTGATATCTAATCGGTATTTTATATCTGGCATTTTCTGCGATCTATTGAGATTGTCTCATAAAAATCGTGCTTTTCAAAAGCTAATATTTTTTACCAAAATAATATGAAAATTTTTTTTGATTATTTGGATACTAAACAGAATTTAATAACCCATATATATTTTACCAGACAATTTATTAAGTTGCAATCGGTCAAAGGTATGATTTTTTCGTATTTTTGGTCGAGATTTCTAATACTTTAGTACTAGAATAGGTGGGGGGTACTAGAAAATTTCTAATACTCTCGATTTTCTGTGGTCAAGGTTTTATTCCAATTGGAGTTCCGACGTCCACTGCAAAAGTCGCGTTACATAAAATCACGCCCGTGATTTTATCTCTATAGATGATTGCCCTCCTCAATGGTTGTTTAGTGCAAATTGCAAATCCCGCCCATCGGGGCGCGTTATGCACTGACACTCGCGGTTGAAACCATAAGCCGGAAATAACGGGTCACTTGTCAAGACTTCATGGGTTAAGCCGGAGATTGGTTTTTTAAAACATCTTCCGATCGATAGGAGAAGTTTTTTCTTGACAAGCTAAGGCCGAATAAATGCTCGGCATTTTATGCTGTTTGAGGCGACATCTCTTGATATGAAAATTCCCACAGTCCTGCATTAGCTTTTGCATGTTCAATTGTCATGTTCACGATATTGCCTTTTTCATCAATGTCTATATAGATATTTTCACTTATCTCTTTTGTTTCATAGACATCTTTATCCGTAAATTCCACATGAGCTGTGTCCGTATCAGAAAAATATTTTACTTTCATACCTTAATCCTCCTTAAAAGACCGATCAAAAAAGGCGTTATGAATTGTCTCACCATCCTCCTAAGATCACTCGAAGATATTTATCAACCTCTTGTATCTTTGCCCATTTTTTAACCCGGCCATCGGTCTGAATTTCAGTCTTTTCCGGATATTGTATCACAAAATTGATCCATTCGTCTTTAATTTGAGCACGATCAGGTCTTTGCTTTGTATATTCAAAATATTATGTTGTTTTCATGATATACTAATAAGAGCATTAATATTTAGACAGGATTACAGGATAAAGAAAATATTTTTGCCTTTCCGGAAGAAAGGCAAAAAGCATCATCCCTTTTCAAGGGAAGGGGTTCAATCATTGTACCAACAAAACAGTAAAGCAAGGGGAAAAGCACCCGTTATTGGCTCCTCGGCCCTTTTTTCCGCTGAAGCGGAATTGTGTTTTCTCGGCTTCATCCCCGTCCGCCATCGGCTGCGCCTT
>CAZBOB010000293.1:0-3100 GCA_964492995.1 uncultured Desulfobacteraceae bacterium
CACCCATTAATAAAAGGCAAACTGCGCTAACTGCGGGGTTTGTTGGTTATGTGTTTTTATCGAGGGAAATATGGATAAAAAACCCAAGAAGGTATTGCGCGACTTAGATGAGGAAACTCGTTAACTACTAGGAGAATGGACCTCCGATGGTCAAAAATTCTTTCATTCTGTTTTAGGGTTAAATATTCCGCGACTTGCCGCGGAGCAGTTCATTTTTCAAAACTTGTCAGCCTACGAGATGGAGCCTTCATCAGAATCTTTAAAAGATATTCAAAATGAAAATTGGCACAACTTAGCTTAGTCCTACTATAAATTCCATTATTAGGAGGGTTATATGATTTCAAAAATAGTTGACCTTATACCTTTTTTACCCACTACTGAAGTTGAAAATGAAACTATGAATCTTATCGCTACTAAGTTATTTCCAACTACTGAGGGTCTAAGATTTGTTCAAAGTAATGATCCTCCAGAAAAAAGATACGGTATTAATGTTGAGAATGAAAAAGTTAATATGAAAAATGATTATATTCCTAATTTTGGTCAACTAGGACCAAATGAGAGATATTTAATTAACAAGTTTTTTTTCTCAACATCGCCTTTATTGTATTTAGTCGGTGGCATTGGAGTTGGTAAATCTAGATTCCTACATTTTTATTTAAGGCACATCCTTCCAACCGCCAATTATGACCCATCAGTAGATAGTAGTATATGTCAAGTTTACTACGATTTTCTCGAAGATGGGTGTGCAATCACAGATGCAAAAGATGAAGATACAATTAAAAGGGGATTTTTACAAACGTTTTGTGTAAGATTAGAAGCTGAAATAAGATCTCATAATTATTTTGATATCGATAGTGAAGTTACTGAAGTTTGGGATGAAATAATAAAAGAAAAAAGAGATGAATTTCAGAAGAGCCCGTCAATTTCCTTTATAATTAGCGAAATAGGACATGCAAATGTAGGCCCCGAAATATTAAGGAGTGCTCTTGAACAAGACGATAAAAGATTGTTCTACTATGTGCTAGATACTAGAAAAAAAATACTCCAAAAGATAAAAAATGACTTGCCATTACGTTTAAACTATCTGGCACTAATATTCGCATATATAAAAACGAGATTTTATAAGGACAGAACTGGCTGGATAGTGGTAATAATCGATAATATTGACAGAGAACCATCATTAGTTCAGCAGCATGTTAAACATCTTATAAAACCTTTTGCTAAAATAAGCAGAGTAAGGACAATTTTTGCTGCTCGCCAGTCAACATATTACCAACAATTAGATGATGGTTTTTCCGATCCTCCCGATGTGGTTGCCTACTGCGGTCCTTCCCCACTTCATGTCATTAAGAGCCGTTTTGACAGATATGAAGAAATTTGCAATAGGTTCTCTGAATTTCTCGATCATGAAACTCTTAACTACGTAAAAAGTGGCATAAACAAGCTTATTCAATTGATTTCAGGAGCTAAATTTTTCAATATCATATTTCGAAGTTTGTGTGGAAGA
Organism: uncultured Desulfobacteraceae bacterium; assembly: GCA_964492995.1. Classification (GTDB taxonomy): domain Bacteria; phylum Desulfobacterota; class Desulfobacteria; order Desulfobacterales; family UBA11574; genus S5133MH16. The sequence continues at coordinate 1,508 of CAZBOB010000293.1, forward strand.
AGTGTTCGAAAAAGCTTAATTCTTGCACAGAATCTTATTTATAATAGTGTTTACGATTTAATTACAATTGGATCTATGGATGAAGACAAATTTGAATTTAATATTCAAGACCTTATAAAAGGTTTAATTATAAAAGATAAATGTTGTTTTGAGTGGTCTCCGGATGGGGTAATTGAAAATGTTTTTCAAGTTCAGGAACAACCTACAAAAAGTTATTTTATTAAAATCCGAATACTGAAAATACTATATATTAAACGCCAGAATGGAATCCATTTAAATAACTTAATCGACATTTTAAAGGGTTTTGGCTATTCATTAAGTCTGATTTGTGATGCTATAAATGATTTAAAGAATAAATATAAGAGGCTTATTTGGTCTGACACTTTGCGAGGAGAATTTGTGGGAGAAGAAGACTTAGTAAAGCACGGCACATCAAGGTTAATGATATCTACTGTTGGCGAGGGATATGCAACAACAATTTACAAAAGCCTTCAATATATTCAAGAGATAATGCTTGATACAGGAGTAATAATAGATGAATTTTCTGTAGCGAAAGAAAGAGATTACAGAAAAATAAACCATCGTTTTGAATTATTATATGATTTTCTAGACTTTTTACTACAACAAGATACAAAAGAAATGTCTTATTTTATTGCCATTAGAAACCACAATTTATATCTAACAAGTTTTGGTTCCAACAAGTTAATTTCACGCGGTATTTTTGTATCTGTTCGGGATAGTATATGGAAAATATTACAATTTATTATTGAGAACTCAACCGGCGACTATAAATTAGCGATTGAGCGGTTAATGAAAATTCAAATTTCAAAATATAATGAAAGGATCAATTGGATAGAACATTTAGAATCTGAAATTTTTGAATAATATATTAGGCTTCATATACTTGTCAAACAGATACAGATAGCTGCAAGCATCAGGTATATAGCAATGAGCCGGATTTTGCCAAATACCATAATACAATATCATCAAATGATAGTTGAGGCGATTTCTTCTATCGATAATCGGTTTTGTATCATTTAAATATTATGTTTTTTTTAATGATATCCGTGAAAGGAAAAACTGCAGATCACTAATGGTGATCACACGGATTTGAGCAGCTTTGTTTCTTGTGCTAACTCCAACATACATCGAAATAAGCTGATCCTTTGATCACTGCTACAAATCACAGCCCCATCCAATCCTTTGATAAGAGAATAATATTAACATCAAGCAACACGCACTTCAGAATCGTAACCTTCTCTATCTTTATGGCCATATTCCTGGAGAATTTCCGGCAGATCTATCAGGCTGGTATCCAGCATCTCGGCAAGTTTTGCTTTTGAAATATGACCACAACATGGGCAAACTTATTGATCTTGTTCGGTTTAATTCCAATTCTTTCTTGTTTTTGACTTTTTGTTTGGTAAGATATATATCTCAAACTCCATTCTATCCCGAATATTTCATGAAAATTTTCGAGAGGCCTTTTTATTATTGCAGTTCCTTAATTAATCCATTAAACCTTCAGCTATGCTGATGGTCCCAGCTTTGCTATGCAGGTATGTGAGTTTATATTCACCGCCCGCTTCGCTT
>CAZBOB010000294.1:0-3062 GCA_964492995.1 uncultured Desulfobacteraceae bacterium
GGAGGCTCTAAAGCATGTTGCCTCAAAACTTGAATCCTTTGAAAAGCAAAGAGGAAATCTGATCCCAATCCTCCAAATGGTCCAGGAAACGCTTGCCTATCTCCCCACCCAAGCCATAAAAGTAGTTTCGGAACACCTCGAAATTTTCGAATGTGAAGTTTATGGCGTTGCAACCTTTTATAACCAGTTTCGATTTCATCCCCCCGGCAAACATCCGATCAAGGTATGTCTGGGTACTGCCTGCCATGTCAGGGGTGGTGACATTATCCTTGAAAATTTTGAACGAAAGCTTGACATTCATGCCGGTGAAACCACGGATGACAGAGAATTCAGCATTGAAAAGGTCGCCTGTGTGGGATGCTGTGCGTTAGCGCCCGTGGCCATTATTGATGAAACCGTCCATGCTCATATGGCGCCCAGCAAGGTGGAAGGACTTCTGATGCGGATTGAAATAGAAAAAGAAATGGAAGAAAGAGCAAAGATAAAAGATGAATCCGGCCGGTAATGAAAAAATAGATCAAATATTCAACGGCATTTATAAAGAAGCCGAGAGACGTCGGAATGAATTCAGGGAGGCCCCGGTTCCTAAAATACATATTGGTATGGCCACCTGCGGCATTGCCTCCGGCGCCCTTGAAACCCAAAAGGCATTTGAAGAAGCTCTTGATGAATACCATATCGACGCCCGTATCCATACGGTAGGATGTTTGGGACATTGCTATGCAGAACCGGTAGTCATCATAGACCATCCTGACTCGGGATTTCCACCGATTTTTTATCACGAGGTGAACGCAGGCAAGGCCAAGATGCTCGCGAAACTTTTTTTAAAAGAAGGAGATCCCCGATTCGAACACGTTTACGGGGCCATGGAAGAAAACGATCTGATTCCTTCAGTAATGGAATTTACCCGGTTTAACCAGGAAAAGCGTGTGGTCATGGAAAAATGCGGGCATATTGATCCGGAAGACATTTACGACTACATTGCTGACGGCGGATATTCAACCCTTGTCAAGGCCTTAAAACGGAATCCCGATGAGATCATCAAAGAAGTACAGAATTCCGGTTTGAGAGGAAGAGGCGGTGCCGGATTTCCCACGGGCAGAAAATGGGAACTGGCGAAAAATGCGGGAGAACAAGAAAAAATAGTGATCTGCAACGCAGACGAAGGCGACCCCGGCGCGTATATGGACCGAACCATCCTGGAAAGCAATCCGCACCAGGTCATCGAAGGCATGGCCATTTGCGCGTATGCGGTGGGAGCAAAAAAAGCGATCATTTATGTGAGGGCGGAATATCCGCTTGCGGTCAACATCGTCACAAAAGCGATCCGGCAGGCAACAGAACTGGGTCTTTTGGGAAAATCGGTTTTGGGAAGCTCCTTTGATCTGGAGATGGATGTGTTTCGGGGATCCGGGGCGTTTGTCTGTGGTGAGGAAACGGCCCTGATCCGATCCATTGAGGGGTATAGAGGTATGCCCCGGCACCGTCCCCCGTATCCGGTTCAAAAAGGTCTGTGGAACACGCCCACGGTAATTAACAATGTAAAAACCCTGGCCTCGGTTCCTCCTATTCTGGATCACGGTGCGGACTGGTATAGAGAAATCGGTACCGAAAGCACTCCGGGTACCGCTATTTTCTCCGTGGTTGGAAATGTGGTTCACGCGGGTTTGGTAGAAATACCCATGGGCGTGTCTTTGCGGACTCTTATTTTCGATATATGCGGTGGTATTCCGAATAACAAAAAATTCAAGGCCGTTCAGATCGGGGGACCGTCCGGGGGTTGTCTGAATGAGGATTTTCTGGATACCCCCATCGATTTTGATTCTTTAACAGAAGCCGGGGCAATGATGGGATCCGGTGGCATGGTGGTCATGGATGAAGATACCTGCATGGTGGAGGTGTCCCGCTATTTTCTTGATTTCACCCAAAACGAATCCTGCGGGAAATGCACATTTTGCAGAATCGGGACCTACCATCTCCTCAAAATACTGGAGCGGTTAACAAGGGGCCAAGGTGAAGACGGCGACATTGAACTGCTGGAGACGTTGAGTAAAGATATAAAAGCCGGGTCCCTTTGCGGGTTGGGTAAAACCGCCCCCAATCCGGTACTGACTTCAATTAAATATTTCAGGGAGGAATACGAAGCCCATATATATGAAAAGCGGTGTCCGGCCCTGATGTGCCGTCCCATGATCGCCTTTTATTTTGATTTGGACCTGTGCGCACGCGGGTGTGATGCCTGTGCCACCTGCTGTCCGGTGGAGGCTGTATTTACCACGAGCAATCGAAAAAAGGGGGTTGACCAGGAGCTTTGTGTAAAATGCGGTGAGTGCATGGTCGTATGTCCACCGGAATATGATGCGGTTAGAAAGGTATCCCCTCCGCACCTGGTTCCCCATATAGAGAAGCCGCCGGAAAAAAAGGAAGAGGACTAAAACTTATGCCGAAATTCCTGGTGGATAATAAAGAAATTGAAGCGAAACAAGGGACAGTCCTGCTTAAGGCCTGTCTTGATAACGAAATCTATATTCCCAACCTCTGCTACCTGGAAGTAATTGATCCCCCTTCGGTGTCGTGCCGGATGTGCTTTGTTGAAATTGAGGGTGAAAGACAACCGGTACCTTCATGTACAGTTACTGTCAAAGATGACATGGTTGTTAAAACAGACACCCCTGCGGTAAGGCAATTGCAACGAACCGCTCTTCGACTTCTTTTGTCGGTTCACCATGTAGACTGTAAGAATTGTCCGGCCAATAAAAAGTGCGAATTGCAGAAAATGGCAAAATTCTTAAAGGTGGGATTGAAGCCCAAAGGCCTGGAGAGACACCTCAGGGAAATAGAGATAGACCGGAGCCATCCTTTTTTGGATTATTATCCGAATCGATGTGTGTTGTGCGGCAAATGTGTTCATGTATGCCGTGAAAAGAACGGCCAATCTGCTCTGACCTTTTCAAAACGAGGGTTTGATACGGTAATAAGTTTTTACGGGGTAACGGATCTGTCAACACTTGAGTGCGAAAAATGCAATGCCTGTATTGATATCTGTCCGGTGGGCGCCCTTG
>CAZBOB010000295.1:0-3054 GCA_964492995.1 uncultured Desulfobacteraceae bacterium
ATTTTTTGAACATAACACAGAGATTGGGCAAAAAGACCATTTATGGATGGACACTATTTAGCATCTCATGTGCATGTTCAAGCGTGGCGCGGGTAATTTTCTCTCCTCCAAGCATCCTGGCGATTTCTTTAACCCTTTCCGTCTCGGTTAAACGGTTTATGGTTGTTCTGGTTCTCCCTCGGGCAACATGCTTTGAGATATTGAAATGATGGTCGCCGAACTTTGCGATTTGAGGCAGATGAGTAATACAGATGATTTGATGGTGACGGGCAAGGGATGACAGCTTTTTTCCCACTACCTCCGCCACGCTTCCTCCGATTCCCGCGTCAACTTCATCAAAGACAATGCTCTCCACCGCTTCGCTCTTGACCAGTATGGCCTTTAATGCAAGGACAACCCGTGAAAGTTCCCCGCCGGAGACAATACTGTTGAGGGGTTTGAGCGGTTCTCCCACATTCGGAGCAATCTGGAAGGTTGTTCGGTCGATTCCGGTTTCAGTGACGACGCTCTCTTCGGTTGCAAGATAGGTATCTGTATGTTCATCCACAGGTACGGTTCCAAAGGAAATCTCAAACTTTGTTTGGGACATCTTAAGGGTGCCAAGTTCTTTTTCCACTTTTTTGGCAAGTGTCGCCGCCGTGCTTTTCCTTTTGTTTGAAAGGGTTATGGATAGTTTGACCAGCTTGCCGTGCAGAGAGGAAAGTTTTTTTTCGGTATCAACGATATCCTCTGATAGATTATCGATTCCTGAAAGCTCATGGTCTATGGATTCGAGTTTCAAAAGTACATCCTCAAGAGACGTTCCATATTTGCGCTTGAGCTTAGTTAAGGTGTCGAGGCGCGCTTCAACCGCTTCAAGACGGTTTTCGTCAATCTGTATATTTTTCAGATAAGTTCTAAGCGCTTCAGCAATGTCTTCAAGATAAATGGCTGCTTCGGCGATACGCTCTGTCTTTGGGATGAGAGCCGGGTCTATCCGAGAAGCTTTTTCAAGATCTTTTTTCACTGCTACAAGGCGTTCAACAGCCGCACCCTGAGCACTGTAAAGCGCTTCAACACTATTGTGGACCGCCTGAAAAAGTTCTTCTCCGTTTTTCAGACGGATCCGTTCCTGTTCAAGCGCCACGTCTTCTCCCGGGGTTATGGATGCCTGCCGGATCTCTTTTTGCTGGAATTCGAGCAGTTGAACGTGTTCGGCGTGACGTGCCTTTTTAGCCTTCAGGTTTTTGAGATTCCGAATCAGCGGGATTATTTCATGAAAACACCCGAAAACATCCTCCCGCAAGGAAATCAGATCTCCAAACTGATCAATTATTTCCAGTTGGTTCTCTTCTTTTAACAGTCTCTGATGAGCGTGCTGCCCGGATATGCTTGCAAGATTCTCGGTTATCAAATTCAGCGTTTGAGTGGTGGCAAGATGTCCGTTGATATAAACCCGGTGGCGGTCTTTGCGAGAAACAATTCTTCTTATCAGAAGCCCTTCCTCGGGGTGAAAACCGTTTTTTTCCATAATACCGGCGATGGTGCTTTGCTTTGCAATTTGAAACAATGCTTCAAGTTCCGCTGTTTGGCTACCCGTACGAATGAGCCCGACATTTGCCCGGCTTCCAAGCAAAAGATTGACCGCATTTATGATGATAGACTTGCCGGCGCCGGTTTCGCCGCTCAAAATGTTCAGTCCGTCTGAAAAGGATATCTGAAGATCATCGATGATCGCAAAGTTTCTAATGGAGAGTTCTTGAAGCATACACCCAACTATAAATGGATGAAAACTGTGAAACAAGTTAGTTCGCTTCGCTCACAATTGGAATGTTGGAATATTGGAACACTGGAATATTGGGTTCTGGGAAAATGGAAAGTTGGGTTATTGTAAAATTCCTCTTGACGGAAATTAAATAGAGGAATGTCATTTTCTTTAAATCGTTATTCCATTATTCCATCATTCCATTATTTTTATCCCGTGAAACTTTTTTTCTATTTCACTGGGGCCATGGCCGAGTTAAAAATATAATCCTAAAAAATGCTTTTACTTTCAATAAATTGTAGAATTTTCGAGACATTTAATTATCCGAGCCCTTCGGCGGCGGAGAACCCAAGCTCAAAAGCTTTTAAGTTCGACTCAACAAAAGCTTTTAGGGTTCTCTTCATTATTGCTTCTTTGACATTTTCGGTGGACAGGGGAACGGTATGGGTTTGAATCAAGGCACCCAGCAGAACCATATTCACGGACAAGACATTTCCGGCTTGGATTGCCATGGAAGCTGCATCAAAAGCAATAAGTTTCGCCGTTTTATTCCGAATCAACTCCTGCAAAACATCCAGATCCGGATAAACACTTTTACCCGTGGTCACCGTAAAAGACGGAAGCTTCGCCAGATTTGTAATGACAACCGTATTTAAATTGCATTTATTTAAGGCTCGCAAAGTTTCTGACGGCTCAAACCCTAATAGCACATCCGCCTCACCGTCCGAAATTACGGTGCTTTGGGCATCCCCAAACACAATTGAGGATTCAACAACACCGCCCCTTTGAGCCATGCCGTGTATTTCACTCATACGCACAGGAATGTCTGAAAGGAGTGCGGCTTCTCCAATAACCCTGGAAGCCAGAAGATTTCCCTGTCCGCCCACAGCTACTATTATTAATCTTGTTGTACTCATTTAATAATCCAATCTTTGAGTTATCTGACAGTTTAGTTCCTAAGTTGTAAACTTTGTATTCTTTATGTCAAAAAATTTTACAACTTAAAAAAGTGTGAAGTGATCTAAAGTGATCTAAAATGCCTAAAGTTATGGAATTCTGCCAATATTTATATGAATAGACGGAGCAACGTGCCCGCTCGTGCCTTGCAATGCCAGGGGGAAGCGACACCTTAACCCTGGCCCAGACCGATTACAACTATTTTATACCTAAAAAAGTCAGGTTTGGAATGATGCGTTGGCCAGCCAAAATATACTAACAAGTCTCACCAGGACGGGCTTTAGGCACTTCAAACTTTAGAGCACTTAGGCACTTCTCCGGCTTGTCCGGGTTAGGATTTTACTTGTGTATCC
>CAZBOB010000296.1:0-3015 GCA_964492995.1 uncultured Desulfobacteraceae bacterium
AAACACCCATTAATAAAAGGCAAACTGCGCTAACTGCGGGGTTTGTTGGTTAGCTCTAAAGCACCGAAGAAGGAGAACCGATGCTATCTGAAATAAAAGACATCGCCGTGGGTTTGTCTGCTGTATTTGCGGCATTTATTGCCTACAAGGGAATAAACACTTGGCGTGATGAACTTAAAGGGAAATCAGAATACCAATTAGCAAAAGATACACTTAGAGCCGTGTATAAAGTTAGCGAGGCATTCAAGCACGTTCGTGGCCCTGCTATATATAGCTATGAATATCCTGAAGAGATGACTGACTCTCATGGGCACTTAAAAAATGAGTTTCGCCACGAAGGCACCGCATATGTTTATGAAAACAGGTGGAAAGTTATGCACGAGGCTTTTATTGAGCTAGAAAAATTACATCTCGATGCAATGGTCGAATGGGGTTCTGAATATCAAGACATAATAGTACCTATAAGAAAGTGTCGCATAGAGGTTCAGCTAGCCGTGCAACACCTTCTTTCCCGATATCAAAATCCACACGAGCCTGACTGGATGGATAAAGAAGAAAAGAAAAGGCAGCAGGCGGTATTGTATTATGCAGGCGACGATTCGAAATATGATACGTTCACACCAGAAATTAACAATGCCGTATCAAAATTTGAGGAATGGCTTAGACCTTATATTTCGCGTGGAAAAAAGAGCTAACATAACACTAAACGCAGACGGCTAAATGCGGGGCGGTTTGGATATAAATGCTGTTTAACAAATTTTGAGCTTTCTGGTAGGTCGTGTCCTTTTACCCGCCGCTGGTTAGTTCGGGCGTTAGCCATGGGTGATCATATGTGGGATATTTTCATTTGTCACGCTAGCGAAGATAAAGAGGAGGTAGCCAAACCTCTTGCTGAAGCGCTCATAAAAGCCGGGCTTACGGTTTGGCTCGATGTTTTTACATTACGGCTGGGCGACAATTTGCGCCGTTCTATTGAGCACGGACTGTCAGATTCAAGGTTTGGGGTAGTCATCCTAAGCAACGCGTTCTTTTCTAAAGAGTGGCCGCAAAGGGAGCTAGATGGTCTTCTCGCGTTGGAGGGAGATAGGAGCCCCAAAATCCTGCCTATCCGGCATAAAGTAACATGGGATGTGGTAAAAACCAAATCTCCAATACTCGCTGGAAGAGTCAGTATGTCCACGGAAAATGGTATTAGTATTGTTGTTAATGAGATCATCCGAGTTGTACGCGCTGCTCCTCTGACCCTGGAAGGCCATAGGAGACAAGAAAAAGCAAAAGCACCTGAATCAGAACCACGCCATCACAGAGCTGCCCATGATGTACACTTATCTCCGCTTGAAATCTTCAACTACGCGAGAGAAAAAGCGAGCCAAATAGGAGAACCTCAAGTGGTTTTAGTGCTTGCAAACAAGACTGCTATGTATTGCAGACCCGATAGTCAACTTTATTTTCTAACTCCGTCATGGCTCTATTTTTTTAGGTCAGGATCATCAGGCATCCACGCCTCGGTTTTGGCCTCTCTCGAAAAAAACGCTGACGATGGAATTGTCAGGCTTCAGTGCTCCCTTAAAGAGATTGGACTGCTCGCCACCGATCATTACCTCGCGGGGCGCGTTCCAATCTTCAACTGGATTCTTGATGCCGCAGATGCAGAAGCTGTCTCCAGACAAGATGGCGGTGTTCCTGTCACGGGTGGCATCTTCATGCTTTCAATTGGTCTGATAGATGGAGAACCTCATCCCAGATGGGTTATCCCATATGGTTATCAGGACGGATTGCCCCGTGCCATCTTGGCGGACACTGGGGAGATAGTGTATCCAGACCCAAAAGCAGGGGACAGGAATTCTTGGACACGCGAACGACCGGTTCTGCAATGGCCATAGAAGAGATAGGAGCTGCCAATGGAACGTAACTATTCTGAAAGGCTTGTTAGACGCTGTGAGTTGTTGAAGATACAAGGTGATACGGTGCTTTACACAGTAGATTATCCACAAGAATCGAGACAGACTGTTGTTAAGCTTCGCTTCCCGCACAAAGAAGTAATTGAGGAAACACATAAAGGGAAATGGCAAATGCAGTACCACTATGCTGCCGTTTGGGATCAACTGAGCCACTCCCCTTCTTCCTATACAAAACACCTCTTTGATCCAAAGACTTCCAGGTACGATATCGTTGACTTTTGCGCTGAACGTATCGAAATCAAGCAGGGCGGTAGGATGATATTTAAGGTCAAGGAGACAGGAGAAATACAGATTCGGGATGTATCTGAATTTTCATTCATTGGCTAACTTTTTCATGCATTGGACGGGCGACCCACCTGTTCTTCCGGGCTCAGTACTTCAGAATGTGGGCCTTTGCCAGTTCGCGCCCGTCGTTGATGTCGGATGAACGAGGAGGAATAACAGACCATGAATAATTCCCCACCTTCGGTCTCGACTTTAGCATTTGCAATGGGACTGGGCTCGGCGTTTTTCAGCGTGGTAATAGCCATAATTCTGGTTGCTAAGGATGTCCTGACCTGGGGAGGAGTCTGGACCTCTTGTGTCAACTGTTTTGTTGCAGGTGGTTTAGCTGGTTTGATGATTGGAACATTATATAACATCAGTGGGAGAATTGCTGAGGGATCGAGAATATTGTCTGCCATCCTGGTGACCTTGATGATGCTCCTTGTTTTGGCTATTGCGATAGCAGTCCCGATTCTTACTTCCCACCGGAGCAGCATGTTCATTTGGCAATGGAATCGGTAAAAAATGGGGTCAAGTCTACTATTGACCCATGCAAGATGAAATGTTATATGTTACAACATGTCACGTCCGCTTAGAATAGAATATCCTGGAGCTTGGTATCATGTAATGAACCGTGGGAGACGATCCGAATCCATTTTTTCAGATAAACATGATTATTTAATGTTTATCGATCTGCTCATTGAAATATCTGAAATGTGGAATGTAAATGTAGCAGCATACTGTTTAATGACAAATCATTATTTATGTTGAGCTCAACATAAAAAATGTT
>CAZBOB010000297.1:0-3013 GCA_964492995.1 uncultured Desulfobacteraceae bacterium
ATAACCTGGTTGTATTCTTCATTTTCCTGAGGTTGTTCAAAAGGCAATTTTGTTGTTTTCGGGTATGAACCTGCAAAACGAAGTGCAAAGGAATGAATTGTCTCAACATTATATTTTGAGGACGAGATACTGTATTTCCTAAGTTTTTTCCTTATGCTATCTACTCCGGCATGAGTATGAGTTAATACTAACTGCCTGCCTTCACTGCAACCAACAGATTGAGCAATTAACTCTGTTTTGCCATAACCGGCAGGAGCAACAATAACAGATATATTCTGTTTTGCAAAATTTTCTGGAGAATTATCATTGCTCATGTATTGTCCATTTTTTTATTTTTTCGAACGTTTTATAAAATTCAGTTGTTTCTATATCAGGTAAGATTTCATCAAACAAATAATTGCCTAAGATTTCACCAGCAGTTACATTTTTAAACCAGCTATTATTTTTTGCTGAACGTGCAATGTATTTTCGTAAAACTTGCAATTCATCATCAGGATAATATGCAATGTCATCTAATGTACTTAATTTAGTCGCAAGGTTTGAATTAATAGATTGTAATATCGATTCAATATTAAGATCGTTGTTTTCTTTTATGGCAATTTCTATGATGTCTTTAATCTTGTCTTTTGGCAAATCGGAAAATAATTGCAGCTCCGTGTTATTGGAATTTTGCCAGCGAATAATAGAAACACTTTTTTCGGTTAATTGATCCTCTGTCACTTTCCATTCAGCTAGTCGATCTGAATCAACAAATAAACAAACGCGGTAATGATGTAGAGCCAAATCATATGCCCGTTGCGATGATGTTGTACCTTCTCCGTTAATTATTACTGTTTTATTATATGCAAAAGAGGATTTGTCACCGTTTTCTTTAATTAAGCTGTTTTCATAAGCTCTTAATAATCCAATTTCAGTTGGTCCTTCACATACAATATCCTGAGGAGATAAAAAAGCTTCCGGTGCTCTTCTGATAGTGCCTTGTATATTGCTATTAGCCTTTATTGTTCGTGATACTTTATTCTGGTTTTCATAATGGACGCAATACAAAGATTCCGCTCCTAATTCCTCTAAGGTAGCAGAACACTGCGTTGTCATAAATACCTGACCATAGCTTTGTTCTTTTGTGTTTTTGGAGAGTATTCTTAAAAGATATTTTAATCTGTGTGGTTCAAGCGCATGTTCGATGTCATCAATTAAAAGTATTCCACCTTTCTCCTCTATACATTTTAATTGAAGTCCTATTGCCATCAATCGACGGGTTCCAATTCCCATTCTTCGAAAAGGGATTTTATTGTCATGTAAAGAAACTGTACTTGAACTTCCTCTTAAAACTTTTGGGTCGATATTTGCATGGAAATCATCTGTCTTTATACCATACATTTGCCCACTTGCTTTGGCCATATTTATACTATTTTCAAGAGAGGTAAAAGCATCTGGCGTAAGCGTATCTCTTAATTTTCTATTGGCATCAAGAAGGATTTTCTCCATTTCATTTCTATCTTGAGATAACCTAAGTAGTGATGAGCCCCTTATCCATGCTAATTCGTTATCTATATTTTCGCCTATTCTTGAGACTCCAAGTTTTTGTCGGTCTTTGTAATGTATATGTTTTCCTTCAGGATGGGGATCTATAATAACGGACCATTCAGGTGTCAAATTTTCATCGATCGTAGCTTTTATTGATAAAACGTAAACACTGCCGTCTTCTTTTTTAAATTCATTCAAATCATCGTCAAATAGTTTTTCTTCCTTAATATTCCATTTTCGTAAGTATTGTCCGTATTTCAAGTCAGACATTAGTTCATCTGGTACAGGGCCAACTGTAGCTATTATTTCAACGTTTTCTTTTGTATCACAATTTGTAAAATCACTATCATCAATAGGAATGAACCAATTGGGGGATAAAACATATTCGATCGCATCGAGGATCGTCGATTTAGTTGTATCACCATGACCAATTAAGCAAACCAAAGGAGTTGTAAAGTTGAATTTGCCGTATTCTATGCCACGGAAATGTTTTATTTCAAGTTCATAAACTCTCATTGCACTGCTTCCTGAAAAGTATCCTTTTCTTTAATATGTGTGTCCATCCACGTTGGCCAGACCTCAGGCGGCGATTCTTCATATTGGTCGAGAATACAATCCACGCCATCTGCGATAAGACGGTCAGATAGAGCCAGAACTTTATCTATATGCTCCGGTGAATCGTGGCTATAGCTGATAAAAACCTTTTTCATGATGCTGCTCCGCGGCCAAACCATCCCCAAACTTGTGCCCGCGAAGGTGGGTACTGCGTTTGAGGCTGCCACCCGTCGCCATAAATATAGCACAAAACAGGACAAGCGTCAAATTTGAGTTATCACATCGCCGCAGAAGACTCCGCCACAGAAATCCACTACGACGGGCAGCCGTCACCACAGGTGTGACGGCTAAACGTGGTTAAAAACGCCATCATACCGAAAAATTTTGCAAAAAAAATCCCCTTGCATGGACGATAACAGCCTATATAATTATTGTCAAAATAGGTTGACTTTAAGTTCGGGTCACTAGCCACGGATTACGAGTCACCCGTCCTCCGCCCTTTGCAGTGGGCTACGGAGGGCAGGCGAAACTTATGCGGGCGTAGCTCAGTGGTAGAGCGTCACGTTGCCAACGTGAATGTCGTGAGTTCAAATCTCATCGCCCGCTTTCGGAAGTCGTACCAAGGATGGTTTCCATCAGAAATGCTTTTAGCGTTGCGAAACCCTTCATAGTGTCGGCGAGGTACCGGCTAAGTGTAGTCAGGCGTTGGTCGTCGGTACGCCAAAGTCTCGTGCCAGAGATGGTACCAGGCGAAAAACACGAAGACCTGGCTAAGGCTCGTTGCTTCGCTTTTGCCTGCTGCCTTGTTTTGCGACGAGAGACGCAGAGGCAAACGAAGCAAAAATGCGGGCTGATGCCTTTTTTATTTATCACGACAAATAGAAACCTGCAGGAGCGCCAAGATGGATGAAGAACAACAATCAACAATTCC
>CAZBOB010000298.1:0-3001 GCA_964492995.1 uncultured Desulfobacteraceae bacterium
TGAACCCAGAACCCTTCAACGGTTTTACCCATCGAAACCAATAAACCAATGGACATCCTTAAAATCACAAAAACCATAAGAGAAACGCGCAAATTCAACCCCGTACCCCCTTTCACAAGACTATGCAAGAATGCGATTCATAAACAGGAGGTTATGCACGTTGTGCACGAACATCCTTTATCATACAAAATGATTTATTGACGTATTTTCAGAAATATGAAAAGATAACTTCAAATTTAAAGCAATTTAGCCGAGCTGTCCATATTTTGAAACGTATAATCTGATGTATTGTTTATGCAAGGAAAGGGATAATCTATCACCTGAATTTTACACGAGTCGGAGGCAAAGAAATGCTTATCGAATACATTAACAAGGCCATGAGCAAGGCCGTTTATGATAAGCTTGAAGATGATACTTTCTCTGGTAAAATACCACAATGCCCTGGTGTTGTGGCCTTTGGAGAAACACTTTATCAATGCCAGCAAGAACTGAAATCCTCTCTTGAGGGATGGCTGATTGTGAAAATTAGGCATGGGGATAAATTGCCAGTGATGGGCAAGATTAATCTGAACAAAAAAATGCCTGTTCTTCACTCAGAGGCTGCTGCTCATGGGTAAATGGAGGCCATGCAAAAGAAGAGAGTTTATCAAAAAATTAAAGAAATTCGGCTTTGAGCCACCTGAACCCGGTGGACGTCATTTCTATATGCTTTATCCATAACGTTGCAAAAGTTGAAGATACCGCAGGTCCAAGGCATCAAAGCCACAGCTGTAGTCGTCTACCGCAAGGCTTTGATAACGCGGGAAATGCGGTGTCATCGGCTTTCCTGAAAGGTAAACAACACAGCAAAAAATATCTTTTCATTGGATGCCATCTACGGTTAGATCTTATGATGGTTACTTCAATCAACTTAAAGCCTTAGTCTAAGCCGTTTAACGTATAATCTGATGTGTTGTTTATGCAACGATAGGGTTATAAGTCATAAACATTAACCCTACCAAACAACAAAGAATATTCTATTCCCCAAGTCAGGATGCTTTTAAAAGAAATTGAAAATGGAATAAAAAAGGAAATTTCTTTAGAAGAGTGGGAAAATTTATAGAGATTTCATTACTGTGCTTTCACCCTGCTTCTTTCAACCCTGAACCTTGCCTGCCCAGTGAAATTCACGGCAGTGAAGGGCAATGTTTATCCAGTTAAACCTATTTTTTTTGTTTAACCGGGGCCCATTTCACCGGGGAACGCTTAACTCCTCAACGCTTTTACCCATATCAAATATCTATCGTGGGTCATCAACAGGAGGTTATGCACGCTGTGCACGAACGTCCCCAAGAATTAGATATACTTACAAATATCATTAATGAGATAGTTACCCTGTAAACCGAGGTCCTTAAACCGCGCAGAGGATCTCTTTATACTTCTTACTAAAAAACACTTTGCACCTTCCAGCTTGTATCCTGAACCCATGCTTTTTTTCATTTCTGATAAGAGAAAAATGAATAAATCAAAGGACTTCATTAATAGAAACTTATAATCTAATGAGCTTCGCTGAGGTCCACTGCTAATCGTCGCTTGCCCTGCCTGCTCCGCTTGCCCTGTTGAACCGGGTTTACCCCGTGCAATTCGTTTACGACAGCGGAGCGCATTTCTCTGGGGCACCCTCCGGGTGTTCAACCGGGACAGGCCGGCAGATGGTACTGGGGCCTGTTGTTTTATCCAACCAGATTAGTATCTCACAGAATAGACGGAGGACACAGAGCTCACTTATATTTCTCACAGAGCTCGCAGAGGACACAGATCAGATGTCTGAAGTCGGAGATCAGAAGTCGGAAAATGCAGATAAAATCAGCTAAAGATTTAAAAGTTTAAAAAATGATGGGAAAAAGAAAGGTAGAATTCCTGAATTGTGGGATGGAAGATCAGCTGAAAGAATTGTTGATATTTTAGTCAATAGAAGCAATTAAAAAAATGCTTATAATCATGCATGCTCCGTGCAGCGAATTTAACCGGGCGGTTCAAAAAACAAAAACGAAACGCGCAATTTCAACCCCGTCCCCTTTTTTATTTGCACAAAATCACAAGAATCGTCTCCAAGAATTACAAATTTGACATTATATATCTTTATAGGGTATCATTGACATAAATTCAGTTGAGGTAGAAAAAAATGAAACAGTTAAAGCGTATTACTTTTGACCCGCAAATCATGGGGGGAAAACCATGTATTCGAGGGAAGCGGGTGACTGTCGGTACGATAGTCGGTCTTATTGCCACCGGGGAGACTATTGATGATATTTTGGCAGCATATCCTTATCTTGAACGGGAAGATATTATGGAGGCGTTGTCGTATGCTGCTTGGCGAGCAGAAGAAAGAGACATTCCCTTAGCGAGCTGATGAAAATTCTCCTTGATATGAACTTGCCACCTGCGTGGGTTGATTTTTTAGAAAACCAAGGATTTCAGGCTATTCACTGGTCTAATGTCGGTTCTCATAGTGCATCAGATAAAGAGATAATGACTTGGGCCAAGGAACAAGGCTATGTTGTCTTTACGCATGATTTAGATTTTGGAGCTTTACTCGCCGTTTCCAAAGATGACGGTCCAAGTGTTATTCAGGTAAGAACTCAAAATGTTATGCCAAATGTCATTGGTTCTATAGTTGTAAAAGCAATAAACGAGTTCATGGCTGAAATTCAAAGTGGGTCTTTAATTTCCATTGATATGCATAAATCACGGGTCCGTATTTTGCCTTTTGAATAACATCGTGATAAATAAGAAGTGATCAATGAGTCAATTTCCTATCATATTTCCCATTCAATCATTCAAGGAAGATAAACGATCCAAACAATCAAAACAAACTTAATTTATTCCGCTTGTCCCGTAGGTCCGGAAGATCGTACTGGGATGAAATTCACGTAGTGACAGTTTAGCCCGTTGAATTCCGCTCTGCGGACTCACTGAAGGTGATATTCAACTGGGTTGAAGCGTATTTCATCGGGACGAT
>CAZBOB010000299.1:0-2992 GCA_964492995.1 uncultured Desulfobacteraceae bacterium
TGCTTTTTCTGTAGAAAAGTCAGCTCACCGAAATCTTTATCATTGGTAATTAACGGGAATTAGTGTCAAAGCTTGAATTGTGAATTACCATAAAAGCCCTGATAGGGGATGCTCATTAAAGGAATAGGGGGCAAGTCTATTTTTGATACTTAGAGACCTTTAACTCGTGTAAACAAAAGGGGCATATATGATTTCATGCGCTTTGTGCTCTCAATTCAGTTTGATATTTTCTAAGGAGTCCTGACGGTCTTGATTACCCATAAAATATGGTATCTTACAAATGACTTATAACTTCATCAACCAAATCAAATATATCTGGCAACACAGCTTCATAGATTGTTCCATCGCTTGAATGTTTATGCTCATTGAAACCTAATACAAGAGTCTTGGGGACGCTCTTCAGTTCTACAGTTTTGATGGGATAGAAGTTTTAAAAGTTCAAGGGTTGAAAAAGTGTGGCGCATAGGGCAGAGCGTATAGTTAAAAGTTTAAGAGTTAAAGCAGTTGAAAAAGTTCAAATATCGTTTTAGTGTGCTAGAAAATGGAGTGATCAAGAGAATCTACAAAAACTCCAAATGGTTCTTCATTGTTTTTTTGGAATGCCGTTGAAGCAGACCTAACAATCTTGACATCGTTTCTCTGAATGGAAGTTGTTTTGAAACAATGATCCCCCAGTGTTCTTGGCGGCTTTTTGCATGTTGATTATGGAGGATCACAAAATCTTTCACATTGAAAGTAAAAAGACACCGTTCTTGCTGTATGGCAAATAGAAGCTGATCTAAATCAGACCGTCCTTTCCGATCCAGTTCCTGAGCATGAATGGCATCATATCCTCTTTTGCGCAAGGCATGTGCCAACCCTGAATGTACATCTTCGTCCAAAAATAACTCGATTTTCATACGTTCGGGGCTTTCTGATTAGGGTGCAGCGCAATCTGTGATTTCCAGAACTCCACATCTGAAGATTCAGCCAGATCCGTGTCAACCTCCTCTTGATGGTCAAAATAGTATGCCAAAGCTGAATGGACCTGTGAGGGCGTTAAGTGGGGCAAAGTTGTTAGAATTTCGTCAGCGCTCATCCCCATCTGATAATATCCAGCAATACATCTGACAGTAATTCGAGTCCCAACAATTATAGGTTTTGCATCGGCGATTTCAGGGTCAGATCCAATGTGGGGATATGTTTTCGATTGTAATACTACAGCCATAGTATTCACCTTTTATTTATTTTATCAGTTTAAAACAACTTTCTAAAAATTATAAGAAAAATCGAGGCTTAGGTCAAGGAAAACTTTGGGTCTCCAAGGGGGCCCTTAAATTATATGGACGAATAGGTGTCAACCTTGAATTTTGAATTACCATTAGCCCTGCTGGGGGATGCTCATTAAAGGAATAGGGGGCAAGTCTATTTTTGATACTTAGAGAGCTTTAACTCGTGTAAACAAAAGGGGCATATATGATTTCATGCGCTTTGTGCTCTCAATTCAGTTTGATATTTTCTAAGGAGTCCTGACGGTCTTGATTACCCATAAAATATGGTATCTTACAAATGACTTATAACTTCATCAACCAAATCAAATATATCTGGCAACACAGCTTCATAGATTGTTCCATCGCTTGAATGTTTATGCTCATTGAAACCTAATACAGGCCTATGTGCGGCATTATCGTACCTGAAAATCAGTCGACCAGTTCTATCCTGATATTGATAAGCATAACTCACTCTGTTTATTCTGTATTTAGCATCAAGATACTCTTTGATATGTAAAACAGATTGGTTAATCAAAACAACTTTTACATTTAAAATTGCTTGCTTGTTGGCGCGTATTTCCTCTCTAATATCAACAGAATCTGCATAGCCATAATTCTCAATCTTTTGTATGCCTTCACGAAACCGATTTAGATATTCATTAAGTAACATTTTCAATGCTTTTTAGGGTAAAAAGGCGTTCATTTAATTGTAAAGCTAACTGATACTCACCAGACCATTCTACATATTCCATATCTTGACCTTTTAGATCTTCAGCACTCCATTCAGCAATAAATTTATCCGATGAAACATTATATTTTTTTTCAAATTTTTTTAGTCGTTTCTTTGCAAGATTAAGGCTGTATTGCAAACGTCTCTCTTCAGTTTCCAATGCTTCGAACAATATACTTGCTGCCTTGCCAGGCTCATTTGTTTTTAATATTATTTCGGTCATTTTTGCCCCCTTTTTTATTTTTGTAAGGATTTCAGCAAACCTATTATTTATAACATTTTTTCTTTTTCAAATCCAGGCAATTTGGGAACCTTGGGGAAGCTGTTAAAGAATTGGTCAGATTCATGTGAAATAGGCCTTGACGTCACTTCTTGAATTTCACGGGATAAATCTTCATTCTTGACAAATTCGACTTATCTAATCCCAATACGATCTTCCTATTTT
Source organism: uncultured Desulfobacteraceae bacterium (assembly GCA_964492995.1). Classification (GTDB taxonomy): domain Bacteria; phylum Desulfobacterota; class Desulfobacteria; order Desulfobacterales; family UBA11574; genus S5133MH16. The sequence goes on from CAZBOB010000299.1 coordinate 2,426, forward strand.
TCTCTCGCAGAGTTCTCAGAGGCCACAGAGTGTTTTTAATTATTTGCTTTCTGGAACCTGGGGGGCGCCCTTTAGTTTTGCAGGTTTGATGGGGTAGAAGGTTCAAGGGTTCAGGGTTCAAGGGTTCAGGGTTCAAGGGTTGAAAGAGTTGAAAGGGTTAAAAGAGATCCGTGTAACGGGTTGCGCATGTAATAAGAGAATCAGTGTCAAACCTTGAATTGTGAATTAACATCATGTGGTTGGGGAAGTTCGTGTAGTTGGGGTCGAGTAGAAATACGGCGCGCTCAGCTTCAGGTGGAGAGTTTTCATAATTCACCCTTTCGGTTTGTGCAGTGGGTTCCTAATTACACCATGACTAACGTTTCCGCAAGCCCTCCTCTCATCCCGGACCGTCGGATTTCCCGAGTCCGGTTGAGCAATAGCATTTCCTTCGAGAACCTGTCCATTCAAACCGAAACTAAACCCTATCGTTGCAAAAGCTCAGGATGCTGTAAGTCCAAGGCGTCCAATGGTGATGCTGTAGTAAACTACCGCGAACCCTTGGCAACGAAAGAATTACGGTATCAT
>CAZBOB010000300.1:0-2981 GCA_964492995.1 uncultured Desulfobacteraceae bacterium
TCCTCTTCCCGTTTTATGCAGATGAGCTTACGACTATGATGATTAGAATAAGAGAGGGTGAAAAATTGAGCCATCCACATCGTCGACACCTTTATCAACTTCTGGCCAATGAATATAGTATCCAGCATTGGAAGGTATCCTTTGGATATGGTCTTTTTCAGCTGTTCGTTGGCATAAGTGTGCTTATACTAAGAAGTGCCGGCAGTGTGGCGGTAATATCTGCGCTAATACTTTATTTTTGTACCTTCACAATATTATCTTTTATCCTTCGTAATAAAGTGGAGTGCCGAATCTGAAAATAGCCACATACTTCATACAGATAAGATTTTGCGGGCAGCTTTACAGCTGTCCAATTCTGCTGTCCTGCAGAATTGTCCTTGGCCTTGAACCCCGGTTAAATATTAAATACGGATTTAACTGGGCAGGCAAAATTGAATTTTTTTCAAAGGCCTCGACATACAAAAAATGAACCCAGCTATTTTTTCCCAAAAGCCAAAAGGATTGACAAATTGGAACAGGTGTTTTACGAATATCTGGGAATAGCATGGTGCAGGCTCAGGGGACAAATATCATCCACATATTTCGCAGGGCAGACAGATTCAGCAGATCCAAAGGAATGCCCCCTCTTTAATCGCCACTACTGTTCCTCTGGTCGAAAAATCCACCGGTCCTGGAAAAACAGTCAAAACAACCATGAAGTTCAAATTAATATATAAGAATTTTCTTATCGTCTTTTTTGCCGATATGCTCCTTTTGACAGGTTCCTTGTTTCTGGCCTACCTGATCCGTTTTGATTTCCACCTCCCGCAGCCACATTCGCTTCTGCTTTATCAAATACTGCCTTTTGTGCTGATTGTTAAAATTGTCTGTTTTTATTTTTTTGATCTCTACCGGGGAATGTGGCGCTATACCAGCATCGCTGATTTGTTAAATATAATTAAGGCGTCATCTGTGAGCACACTGGTTATTATCTGTTTGATTCTTTTCAGTCACTCCAGGTTCATCGGTTTTCCGCGGTCGGTGTTTATTATGGACTGGTGTTTTACTGTATTATTGATTTCCGGATACAGGCTCTGTATCCGTCTTTATTTTGAACGGATTAGCAATGATAAAAATTCATCCATACCGACTCGCCAAGTTTTGACTATGTTTTTCAAAAAAATGGCTGAAACAAAAAGACTTCTCATTATCGGAGCAGGCAATGGCGGTGAAAAAATTTACAGGGAAATACACAACAACGACCGACTTCAGTATACGGTGATTGGTTTTCTTGACGATGATTTGACCAAAGTCGGTAGAAAGATTCATGGTGTTCCGGTGTTGGGCAGAATCAAAGATATAAAAAAAATCGCAAAAAAATTAAATGCAGATGAGGCCCTGATTGCGATTCCTTCGGCGACATCAGAACAAATGCGAAAAATTCTTACACATTGCAGGAAAAGCGGGATCAAATTTAAAACCATTCCCGGCATTGGAGAACTCATTAACGGTAAAGTTACGGTGAATACGATTCGAGAGGTTGATTACCGTGACCTTCTGGGACGGGATGTGATCAGGCTGGATGAAGATAAAATCGGGGCATACCTTCAGGGTCAGTGCGTCATGGTTACTGGGGCAGGTGGTTCCATAGGTTCTGAGCTTTGCAGACAAATCTGCAGATTCAAGCCCGATAGTATTGTCATGTATGAAAGGGCTGAAAGCCCCTTGTACGAAATCGATCATGAACTTAAACAGGATTTCGGTGATATTAACACCATTCCTTTGTTGGCTGATATCCAGGATAAAAAGCAGCTTAAAAAGACTTTTGAGGCTTACAGTCCCCAAACTGTTTTCCACGCCGCAGCCTATAAACATGTCCCCATGCTTGAAATGCAACCCTGGAAGGCTGTGGATAATAATATCCAAGGAACAGCGAATCTCCTTGAAATTACGAATAAATTTAGTGTTGAACGCTTTGTTTTTGTCTCTACCGACAAAGCTGTACGACCGGTAAATGTAATGGGTGCTTCAAAACGGATAGCTGAAATGTTGATACAGAGCCAAAACGGATGCGGGCTTTCACATACAAAATTTATGACGGTTCGTTTTGGTAATGTTGTCGGGAGTGTCGGCAGTGTGGTTCCACTTTTTAAAAAACAAATCAAAAAGGGCGGACCCGTTACTGTCACACATCCTGAAGTAGCGCGATTTTTCATGACGATCCCTGAAGCATGTCAGCTAATTCTGCAGGCAGGTGCCATGGGTAGAGGTGGTGAAATTTTTTTATTTGATATGGGTACATCCATTAAGATTGATGATATGGCCAGGGATCTCATTCGTCTGTCCGGATTTGAACCCGAAGAGGACATCAAAGTCGAATATATCGGTCTCAGACCCGGTGAAAAACTTTCCGAGGAGCTAATCATTGAGGGAGAAGATATTGTCCCAACAACTCATGATAAAATCATGGCGTTAAAGGGCACCGAGTGCAATCTGCAGCTTTTGAATGGCAAAATCGATATATTGACTAAAATCGCCGAAGAACAAAAAGTAGAAAAGATCAAGGCGAAACTGCAAGAGATCGTGCCGGAGTATAAACCGACTTAAAACTCTTTTTTTTTGCAATATTTAATCTGGTTTAATTTTTGTAGGAATCTGAAAAAGCCGTCTTCATGGGTTTTCCCTGGAACGGCTTTTGTTTTTTAAACACTCGTACAAAGAAACAAAATGGACTTCTTACGAACCATTCAATAATATTGTGAAAATGGTTATTAATCGGCAAATATCTTGACAATCTAGCTGTTAAACTATTTATTTACCAATGGGATCAAATTCCATTCGACATTTCAGCAGATCTTGTAAAGTCGGCAAGCCCGGAAGGTTTCAACTAGTGAAATTTTTTGAAATATATATCTACCCGAAGGAGGAGCATTCATCCTTTCTTAGTAATCATATAATATGATAAAATGTTTACAGTTTATCATCTTTGTAATATCGTGTTA
>CAZBOB010000301.1:0-2975 GCA_964492995.1 uncultured Desulfobacteraceae bacterium
CACGACAAAGCATTTCGTTTAATCTATGGATGGTCGCTGAGGATTGTAATACACCACGGTGTGCATGATCTGCTTTCATTTTCCCAATTTGCTTTGGAGCATCATGGGCCCGTTCTGCCCATGATGTTTGAATAAGTCGGTCTAATCTATCTTCGAAATTGTTACTCATAATTTATCCTCGCGCCAGTGATTATACAGTTCTGTTTATTATGTAAATTTTAATGATAGACACAAAAATCATAATATTTAATGTCTTCAAATTTCAGATACCTGGTACTCTTGCCATGATCGGAATTGCCTGAAATTAATGGATATCTAATTTCAACTGTACATATCAAGCCCTGATTATTTTTGAGATAGCCATTCCTGATCGCAGCTTTGGTATTAGTTGTGATCACTTGGAGATATCTCACGATTTTGAAACCTCAAAAAATTTGCCATCTATTGCAGATATCCAAAGTATGGCTAACCATTGATTGTATATTTCTATATATTATGGAAATTGTTATGATATACAGAAAAGTTGTAATAATAGATATCTTCAAATTTCAGTTTTTAGCTTTTCAAAAAGCACTTTGGTAACTTTATTGAGTATCAGAATACAAGGTATAAGCAGAACAGTCTGAAATTCATGAAAACCTTTATTTCCGTGAAACATATTACACCTTACGCTATATAAAACATCAAGTATTGCTTCCGCTCTTGTATTTCTACTATTCGATCTTAGTCTGTTCAATAGTTCAACATCTTTGTCACGTTGACGTTTTCCTGTAACCATATGAAGTTTGATGTAAAAATGGCCTTTGTCGAGTATCTGTTTTAAGTCATTGATAGCCTTTGTTACAGCTTCGTCATTTTCCAAAAAAGATATAAAATGGCCGCTTCCGAGGTATTTTAAAACATAGCTTTTCGCTGCGTCTGAATCTGGAAATGAGCTTCGCCTTAAGATATTTATTTTTCTCTTTCTATGTAACAGAAATGTAGCCTCAACGTATAAACGGTTGTACACGACAAATAGAGTAAAAAATTTATCAAAACATTCTTGAAGTGAATTTGTAGAATATCCATCAGCCTTTTGTATCCAGTTATCACAGAAGTCAAAAAATTCAGTTGAAAGCATTTTATTCTCTTAGTCAGTTAACGGGCCGCTCAGGAACGGCGCGTCTTTTTGCGCCGTCCCTTGCAGCGGCAAGGTTAGCTTTTAATAATCTCGGTCTGGTTCAAAATAAGTACCAAAATCTTCAATGTTTACATCATATTCAAATACAGCTACAACTTGACCCGATGAGACTCTTTTGAAACCCTTCCTTGAAGCAACACTCATGATATGTTTTTTCGTACTACCAGGAGGCAATAACAATAATTGGTCAACTTCACTAAAATTTACCTTCACATTTTCCGGAAAGTGCTCTCCAGATTTTGGCCACCAATTATCTAAGAGTGCTATTATATCGCCCTCCGTTAAATCTTTTTGAGTATAGCCAGTGGTTACGTTTATTGCCTCTCTGATTAGATCGAAATTTCCTGTGTTTAACCAATCACTTCCACTGGTCGAAACATCACACCCAGCCGTCCTAAGCCTTTCTGCTATTTCATTCCTTTTTTGCGCTGAGTTCGAAAGTCTTACAACATGGCGACCGGCTACATCACTAAATGATTTTACCTTGCCAACCTCGATAAGTATTGTTCTGTCGGGATGAGTGCCAAAAGCCATTCCTGCTTCAAATAAGACATTAGGACGCGCTTGTAATCTAATAGACTTTTCATTTTCATCTTCGTTAGTTTTCCAAAGTTCAGGTGATAAGCGTACTTCATCGTCCGGAGATAAAAGTACGACCACAGCTTGGGCATTTTTGAATGCGCTCTCTAAGGCTTCACCAATATAGGGAGTTGCTTTGCCAGTGAACTTTAAAGCTTCAGACCACTCAATTGGCTGAAGGCCTAATGCCCTAAGGAATGAAAAAAAGTCATCTCTGATGCGACCATCACGTCCATGCACTACAAAAACCTTACGAGCCTCTGCAATGCCAACAGAAGGCGAAGATAGGGCAGGTACCGGGTCTTTACTACTCTTAGCGGGATGTATCTCTGCTTCTGCTTTAGAAATTAACCCCTGAAGGTGCCCATAGCGAAGCGCATATTCATCATACTCATTGGGATCATTCAGCTTAAGAAAATTAGCAGATTCATCAGCACCTAATGCAGTATTTAAGAATGCAGATACCTGCATCGACCAGCGTTTTATTGCAGCGGAGCTGTCAAGCTCATCCTCAAGGAATTTTTTGAGCTGATCTATCATGCCCTTGTTATAGCCTGTTTTCATGAGATATTTCGCTTTCTTAATGCATGGGCTAACTAGTATTGTGCGTCCTAAAAATATAGGCAAACAGATACATTTATTGACGCGTATGCAACATTGTGAATTTCAAATTTCTTGCTAATATTCAGGCTTAAAACAAATTAACAGACTTAATATATCGCATCGCTAATTGTCCAAACTGAAGTGGTTGATCCGAGGGGTCTTATTTTTATATGCCCATTTAACTTTGTTTCCTCCAAATATACTTTTACACCTTCTTCTAACGGGAATATATTTGGAGTGCTGTTCAAAAGTTTTTTGAATGCATTCATATCGCCAGATGTATAAATATTTACCGCCTTACTCAAGTAAGACTCTGCGGTTGCAGCAACATAACGTTCATGGGGTTGATGGGATTTTACTCGGGAATTCATAAATGAATTTCAGAAGCATCTCCATAAAGGAGATTAATTCTTCGCTATCTGATTGAGACATAATAACAATTTCATGCGTTGCTTCATTTCCCTTTTTCCTAATGTGATCGACCCATCCCTTGCCATGTGGAGGAACATATCCATTATTAGCCAAATATTCGACGTATTCAATAAATTTCTTCCCTTCTCTATAGCGCTGAGATAAATCATGCCACCCATGCTGAGATAAATCAGGCCGTTGA
>CAZBOB010000302.1:0-2907 GCA_964492995.1 uncultured Desulfobacteraceae bacterium
ATGAAGAGTTGCCACCGGAACTTAGGGAGGTCTTTTTCACTGATGGAGACCGAGCTCTCAGCTTCATCGAAGCAGATGTCGCTGTCTCTACCAAACGCCAAAGAGTACAGAATGCGATTCGATCCCTGCTTGGCCTGAGCATCATAGAAGATGCTATACGCCATGTGGCTAAATCAACCTCAGAAGCCAATAAGAAAGCTAAAAAACTTCAGACCACCGGTGACCTGAACACTATCGCCTCACAATTGCAGGCTATTGATGAGGATGTTGAAAGGTTACAGGCAGAATATGATGATGCGAAGGAGCAATTTGCCGCTTTTGACGAGAAGTTCAATAGTATTGACCGAAAAATAGCCGAGGCCTTGCAAAAAGGTGATAAAGAAAAGCTGAAAAAGAGGCTTGAGAATGTTGATCGTGAAATAAAGCAGCTAAATAGCCGTATCGAGTCCGCTGAAAAGGATCACTTAGCCTTATTCAGAAGCGAAGCTCTATCGATAGACCTGCTATCACCCGTCCTTGGTTATTCCTTTCAGAAACTGACAGACCTGCGAGACCAGGGTAAAATACCCAATACGACAATACCTGTATTGGAGGAGCGGCTCAACCAAAAAAAATGCATCTGCGGGGAAAACCTTGATGAAAGCAATCCTGACGGGAATCGCCGGAGATTGCACATACAGAAGCTAATTGATGACAGCAAAAGTGCTGATAAGATACAAATAATTATTACAGATCTTTACTATGGCTCAAAAGCCCTTCAGAAATCGCCCGAACAGAGGGAATCACGGTGGCTGCCGCAATATAAAAGGGTTGTAGAAAATCGAGATGGCCTCGCGATTCTGCGTGAGCAGGCAGGCAAGAAGAAACGAGCTATAGAGCTTGAGATCGACAGACTGCCAGATAGGGATATTCAGGGATTGCGTGAAACAAAAAAGAAATATAAAGACCAAAGAGACCGTTATCTACAAAAGAAATCTTCATTAGAAACAAAGTTAGAGAATCTCAACAGAGACCGTGCTTTCCTAATATTGGAACGTGACAGGCTATTAAGAATTCAGGACAAAGGGACACGTGTCCTCTCAGAACTGATAGTGACCCAAGATATCGTCAATGTGCTTAAAAGCTCTTATGATAAAATCACCAATGAAGAGCTTGCTCAGGTGAGCGAGCAAATGAATGAAATATTCCTGGAAATGATCGGTGCAGATCCCGAACAATTCGCAATCATCAAACGCGCTGAGATCAGCAAAGAATTTGATATCATCGTATATGGACCACAGGGGAGGACTCTTGATCCTGACCGTGATCTTAATGGTGCTTCTAGACGGGCGCTAACATTAGCATTTATCCTATCTCTCACCATAGTCAGTGAAGTAGAAGCTCCGAATGTCATCGACACACCTCTTGGCATGATGAGCGGCTATGTAAAACGCTCTGTTTTGAAGACAGCGATTCAAAAAAGCGCACAGCTCATACTGTTTCTTACACATGATGAAATCTCAGGGTGCGAGGAGATACTCGACGAAGCAGCCGGAGTCGTTGTCACTCTCACAAATCCTGCTCATTATCCAAAGATGCTAGTGAATGACCCTCATTTCACAGAGCAGACGATCATAGCCTGTGACTGCACACATAGAGATGAATGTCAGCTTTGCCAGCGGGTTGTCGATGCAGAAGCCGAGTTTGAAGAATCTATATAGGAGGCTACGATGGCTGAACGTTACTACAATCCTTTTCAGGGAATGGATATCAGCGTGCCTGCTGAATTCCGGGATACTTTTGCTCGTTATTGCAGGACAAGCGGACGTGGAAGCATCGATCAGAGTCCATTCCCCCGGATGGTGGATCTATGGTTCTTATCGGTGTGCATAGCATTAAGGCTCGACTTGGAACCTGCTGATCTAAGACAAAGCGAGACCTATAAGATCATCGAAGGATCAATATTCGGAAATGACCCTTTGCGGATACATTCGCTGATGCTTATTGCCATAAAAAATACAGGTAATATCGAGATTGTCTCTGAGCCGCGACGCGTGATGGCTTTAGCCAATGGATTGGCTGTAGCGGGCCTGCCTAAGGTCATCGAGATGCTTCAAGATGGCGATGCCGAACCTATCTGGAATCTGTCGGATGCCATAGATTATATTATACGAAAGGAATAAAATTATGGCCTAAGTCCTTTAAAGATCGTGACCAGATAATCAATGGATTAAGATAGGATTTTGTTAGACATATATCAAGCAGCTTTCCAGCATAGGGCCTATGACAAAAATTGAGGATCGACGATGAATTTGAAAAGATGGTGCAGGTGAAAGCTCCCATAAGCTAGTGCACTCGCGGGAAGGGAGTACTCTAAAAATTAAATGACGGGATAGTTTGGAGTGAAAAGTATAAACAATAGTTTTCAAATAACTATTACCTTCCTCGGGACAAAAGCATTTCGAATCAGTTTTATTGATCGAATATTTTGAGATTCATAGCTTCTCACAAAAACCAAGGAATATATGACTAACGTTTAAAGATGTTTTGAGGTCGATTGATATGTTTTATGGTAATTTATCTGAGATCGGGGAGGCTCAAATTAATGAAGATCGAGCATGATATTAAGAAGATTAGTGAGCTGAACAAAATCCGGGATACTGTCCACCTTAATCCTGCCTGGCAGCGCGGAAAGGTTTGGTCAGTACAGAAAAAAGCTCTGCTCGTCGACTCGATTTTGAGGCAATACGATATTCCCATGATCTACTTGCGTGTATGCAAGCCTCAAATACCATTTGCTTATGAGGTCGTCGACGGTCAGCAACGATTGCGTTCCATATGGGATTTTATCGACGGTAATTATGCGCTTACCAAGGGCTTAGAGAAAATTGGTAATGTCGAAATTGCTCAGAAAAAGTATAAAGATTT
>CAZBOB010000303.1:0-2899 GCA_964492995.1 uncultured Desulfobacteraceae bacterium
ATCCCTTCTCTGAATCGAAGGCTTGTCGGTTGCAGGACTTTGATATCAGGAGAGTATAGGAAAGATAGGTGATCCTGACATCGATAGCAGTTATCTTAAGATGACACGATGCTGAGATGTATGGTGCATTTTAAAGACTCTGCACGAAAGCTCCCTTTCTCTGTGAGATAGGTCAAGCCTTTTAATGCTTGTATTATTTACTAACAATTTGTATGGTATAATTAATTGTAAGATAAAGGTTTTCACTGAATATTTACCTCCTGAAGATACAACGGTAATTATCTTCGCCCTTTTCAAGTAGACTTAAGGGTAAGGAAATGTATCATTTTGATCAGTAGCCATATAAGGTGGCTTTTGAGTATTCAAAGTAAATATTTGCTATCTTTTCCCTCCGAAATTATTTCTGATGCATGATTCAGGGAACAAAATCTTGTGAACTTGGCGAAATAAAGACTTAAGACAGAGATGGTATGATAAGATCCAACATCGAAAGAAACCATCTGGAATTTGAAAAGAAGATCGAAGAAATTCTCAATTATGCGAGCAATCTTGTTCATGGGATACCCCTATATCGCAGAGTCCAGACATCTGAAAAAACACTCCTTCTGGAATCTTTAATACTTAGAACCTGTGCCTTGTGGGAGAGTTTTCTCGAAAACGAACTTGTTATTTGCGCATATAGTGATCAATCTAAAATCAAGGGCGTTATGAATATCTTGCAGCGAGGAAAATTGCCAAAGGATCTGATAAGGGCTCTCATTTTCTCAGATAGGTATCGAGACCTGCACGACATTCAAAGGATTAAATCAGTATTTAAGAGATTCACATCTGATTCATTCAATCCTACCTCGAAGATTTCTTCAACGCAGACAACAAAAATAACTTTCATTTATTCCATGAGGAATTATCTATCACACTATTCCATTTTTTCGCGTCGGGCCTTGCAAGAAAGGCTTATTAAGAATTACCAAGTCATCAAATTCATAGAACCGGGAAAATTCCTTCTTTCTAACAACGGCGAAAGATTCAATGACCTAATATCCCATTTCAAATTTGCATCAATCAATATGCGAAATTACTGGAGGTGAGACTAGTGATGTTGAAAAAGGAAAACCGGATTTCCTTTGAAGATGGTTTCTACAGTTCTGCTAATCTACAAACAATCATGGGAGAAACATATTTTAAGGATATACTGTTTTTGGATTATCGCGACAGCGAGGCAGGTAGCAACCCTAGGGAATATACAGGCCTTAAGAAAGCGAACAACGAGATCATCAGGAGTTTATTAAAGGATCCAATCCAAATGTTCAGGTTTTTACACTCAGGGATGATAGTTTCATTAACGGGATTAAGAATTACTGGTAATGTTATTGAGTTCGAAAGCTGTTGCCTAACTAACGGCAACCAGACAAGGTTTATCATTTTAATATTGGTGCTTCTTAAACTCTATGCTGAAAAGAACGATTTAACGCAATTGACACCAACTTTATTCAATCAGTTTGTTAAGGATGAATTCAAAGACGATGTAGAAGTCAGCGAATTTCTCAAGTTTGTCAAGCCTAGCAAGGCAAAAGAAATCGCCAAGTTTCTCATAAGCAACCGTAAATATCTTGATAATTTCAATGCTATTTCCTTGAACAAATTCCTGCATTGCAAGATCAGGATTCAAATAAACGTCATAGAGAACGTTATTGAAGGGGTAGATGATCTTGATGAATATTCGGCTGGCACATTGATTGCCAAAGCTAATAATGAAACACAAAACGTGAAAGAGGATGATATCTTCGGTAGCACATATAAAATGGATCTTGAACAATCAATTTTTTCTGATTTCATTGGAAATTACGGTAACGAGGTCAAAATCGAGTACCGGATGGGTGAGATCGTAACCCGAGAACCAAAAGTTCATATTTTGACACTTCTCAGGCCAATTATTTCTACAGGTATTCTCACAAGAGAAAATGAAATATTCGCATACTCAAATCAAAGAGCACCAGTCTACACTCTGTTCCAAAAGCTGCTACGAACCAAGAATGGTAAGGCCCAATCCACAATTAAAGCGATTTCAAAATTAGTTCCTTTTCTATACCAAATCAGAGAAGATCATGTTGTGAATCGTCTCAAGGTACTTAGATCTGCAAAAGATAGAGAACTTAAAGCGAAGGCTTTGTCAAATGAGTTAAGCCATACTACCTTGAGTGGTAAGTTAAAAATAGTCTCTGGAGAGCCTACAGAAGACAGCCTTAAGGCTTTGAGAAAAGTAACTAGTTACAATATTGAACACATACTCCCCGTCTTTATATACAGAATCAGAAGTATCATCGACTACGATGAGCAACATCAAAAAATATTTTTAAATGTAGAGACAGGAAAAGATGAAACGCTTTTTCAAAGCCTGCTTGAAGCAATATATACAAACTATGTGGAAATAAAACTGAAGGGTGTGACTGGTTCAATAACAGACGAAATAAGAAGCAAGGATTTCTTCGGAAGCGGGGAGGAAGCTTTTATCGTTCTTAAAAACCTTTTGAAGTTTAATCAATCAGACTATATCGAGAAAAACCGATACATAATCTCAAAATAATCTATTTCTACATAAGAATATTTTACTGAGATAGTTTCTTTTCAAAATGAAATAATTGGTGCTTACCCTCATACATCAGCAATTTGTGTAAATTGCGACATTTTATCGGCAAATGAGTAACGCTGATCCAATCGTTTTGATTTCTTTAAATTTCAGATCTCTTGCCACGGTCTAAACCTGAGAATAAACCGAGAATCTTTAGATATCATTCAGGCACCAAAGTCGAATTTGTTGTTGCATAGGATTGAATATCCTTTTAGCGGACACAACATCTTGTATGAATCTGGAGTCACACTCTTCGATTGATTTCGTGCC